>JANXVH010000139.1 GCA_025351765.1 Pedobacter sp. | reverse complement strand
CATAGGAGTTGAGAAGGACGTAAAGTCCTACGTAAACCCTATGTAAGTCCTATTAAACCCTTATGTGTGTAACAGCCATATAAATGCCTTATAAAACGAGCCAGCAACCACGGAAACATCGGATGTTCACTCGTCATTGCTGGCTCGTTATGGCATTGATATAGTTATTTATCTGATAATTTGTCTTTCAACATCTTCATATAGAACCCCCCAACAACACTACGTGCCTTAAAGTTGTCGCGGATTCCAGTGTTTGAGTCGTAGAAGTCATTTAACGGTACCCTTGATTCAGTTTCTATAGCATGCTTGTATACAGGATTGACTAATGCTTCAAAATCCTTCTGCTTGTTTGTAAATGCAGCAGTCCATAAAATCCAGTCATTCTTAGTATAGGCTTTCCTGCTATCTAAAGGCAAACCATACTTATTTCCTTTAGTTTCATAATATTTGATTTCTGTATCATAAACCGTTTGAGGAAATAAGTTTAGTTTTAGGACTTTATCCCAAACCAGGTTGTATTTTTGACTCCAGGTAGTTTTGTCGTCAAACGTTAATGCGTAGTGATCGCCAGCATCGGCCATTTCTATCCATTTTGGTACCATGCTTTCAGCAATACCTCTGTATTTTTTAGCAACATCTGTATAACCAAGTGTTTGCGCCATTTGGGCATAACATGCAATGCCTACTATGGCTTTAACAGATAAATTTGCATTTCTGGAAAGGTGGCCGGCGAAATCGTCGGTACACAACTGCGTTTTCGGGTCAAGACCTTCTTTTGTTAAATAATCTGTCCATATAGTAAGTGTTTTCCAGTGCTTCTTAGCATAGTTGGCATTACCCTCTGCTTTAGCAATTGCTGCGGTAAGGATAACCATGTTGCCAGACTCCTCAACCGGCATTGGCTCGCCGTAAGTTTGTCCGTTTGCCAATGGATAAGTTCCTAAATCATGTGCTGCCCATGGGTGAGGGTATTTCCCACTTTCACTGAAATAGAAAATTCCATTTAACATACCCTGAAGCAATTGTGGATTGTAAATTAGATATAATGGTGCTGAAGGATAGGTTACATCAACTGTGTTGATAAAACCACCACTGTTATTCTCTTTTGATAACCACAATAGCTCGCCTTGCTGACTTTTAACCAACGCGTGTGCGGCAATACTTTGACGGTAAGCGATTACGCATAAATGCGCATATTCTTTACCACCTGACTGTAAAGCATCTTCATACAAGTTGGCGTTTAAAGTTTCACATTTAGCTATTACTGCTTTATATTCATTTGAAGCAGCAGTTAATTGACCCTCAATGGTTTCTTTACCAGAAGTGTTCCACCATGGTCTTAAATTTTTATTGAAATACTGGACTGAAAATATTTCATCATAAGCAAGCTCCAGGTATTTCTCTACAGGAGTTTTTCCAACGGTGCCAAAGGGTAGGATAGTATTTAGGGCAAGTGACTTACCATTTTTTGCAGTAGATGTTAAATTTCCTTTTCTAAAAGCATCACTCGCCTGAGATTGCGGGGTGATGAACTGAATAGCGCCGCTTGTTTTTGATGCTGCCACGTAGAAGTAACCCCAGTCAATACGCATATCATCCCCTGTTTTTTTGAGTATAGGCTGTTCAACTGTACCTGTTTTTAAAACAGAAAGCTTTGCGGTGCTGTATTTGGTTGCGCTAACTTCTTGTGCGGGATTGTAAACTGCAATGTCCGAAGATGCGCTCAAAAAAACTCTAACCTGGTGATCTTTACCGTCGTTCGCTTGAACTTTATAGGTAATGTATGAAACTGGACGTGCAAACACAACCATATCTTTCATCAACAGGGGAGATGTAAACGTAAGTTTAAGGTCTACCTTACCGCAAGTAAAATTATAAACGGTTTGCGTTGCATTAACGTCTACACTTTTTTGCTTAGCCACTTGAATTGAAGCTGCATTATCCTTCAGTTTATCTGCTAATCCGAAATCAAGGAAACGGCCACCTGCCGTATTGATCAGATGCAAAGCGATAACATTTTTACCAGATTTAAGCGCGCTTTTATCACCGTTGCTCAATTGAACATACTGGAAGCTATTTGTCCACCCAGCTTTAGTGTATATTTTTTTTCCGTTTAGATAAAGTTCAATGTTGTCATCATGGTTTATCTTTAGGAATAACTCGTTTATAGCCGATGGGTTGGCAATGTCAAACGTTCTTCGTACCCATATGTCATGAGATTTCCATGAGGTTTTAGCGGTTTTAGCATCATCACCTATTGGCGCAGACCCAGTTTCCCAATTTGCAGCAGCATAGTCGGATGATTTCCAATCGCCCTGCGGCTCAGCTTCAGTATAACTGACTTGGTAAGCTTTTTCATCTGAAGCAGGAACAACAGTTTTATAATTTGGAATCTCTTTTCCTAAAAAACGATAGATGTTGTTGTCTACACTGATCATACCCAGTAAAGAATGATCAGCCCCCGTCCAATGCGAAGTGGAGGAGTCATACAAATTATCCGAGTTAGACCAGATACTGAAATAGGTATTGTGCGTAATTAAAGGGTAGGAAGGGGCTTTTCTGTCCTGCGCTTTTAAAAAACTGCTTCCAAGAATAAATCCCAAAAAGGTTAAACGTTTTAGCACTCCGCACATAGAGATCTTTAATTTTAGCACGCTGTTGATTTTGTTCATTTAATGTGTGTTTAATATTTTAAGTTAATTGAAAATGCCAAGAGACATTTTTTTGCTAAAATATCATTTTTCCTTGTAACTACCCGTTTTTATGGTAATTTGACGACTAGATAAAGCTGTGAAATTATCAATTTTGTACTTTAATATCGTCAAAATGAACTTTGAACAGTATCCGCTCATTTCTATAGATTACCAATTGCGGGATGCTCATCCTTTTCTAATAGAGCAATACCTGACAGATGGTGGTAAGGATTTGCTAAACTGGCCCCCTAGCCCGCTTTCTAGATCTCTTCGTTCAGCTTTAATAAAAAGTCTTTCAGCTTTTCCAGAGATGCAATAATTTTTTGGTTTTCTTTTACTTCGCTACCATTACTTTTAAGATGCTCCTTGGCACCTTTAAGCGTAAAGCCTTTGTCGTCCACCAAGTGAAAAATCATTTTAAGGTTTTCAATATCTTCCGGAGTGAATAGCCTATTGCCTTTCTTGTTTTTCTTAGGCTGAAGTACATCGAATTCCTTTTCGTAAAATCTGATCTGAGATGCATTTACACCAAACATTTCGGTAACCTCACCCATGGTGTAATACATTTTGTTGATTTCCCGGTCTTTATAAGGCATAATTTACATTGATTATTAGAGTTTTACAGCATTTATTTAAAGTATTCAAACTTAGAGAAAATAGTTTTATTTCCAAACACTTTCTACAAGATTTATAGAATCAATAATGCTTATAAATGCATATCGACGCTGGGATAAAATTGCTTTGAACTGCAATTTTATCTAAGTTTGCCGTCTAATCAATCTTATGATGACAGCGACGGAAATCAGACAGGCCTATTTAAAATTTTTTGAGTCAAAAGAGCATCATGTTGTTCCATCAGCGCCTATTGTGGTTAAAAATGATCCTACACTGATGTTTACCAATGCAGGAATGAATCAGTTTAAAGACTTATTTCTAGGTGAGGCACCGATCAAATACCTGCGTGTAACTGATACTCAACGCTGTCTTAGGGTTTCAGGCAAACATAATGATCTAGAAGAAGTAGGGATAGATACCTATCACCATACGATGTTTGAGATGCTTGGAAATTGGAGTTTTGGAGATTATTTTAAAAAGGATGCCATTGCCTGGAGCTGGGAATTATTAACAGAAGTATATAAGATACCGAAAGATCAACTTTACGTTTCTATTTTTGAGGGCGACCATAAGGAAGGACTTGAAAGAGATAACGAGGCTTATGAGCTGTGGAAGCAGTTTGTGCCTGAAGACCGCATTATCCTTGGTAATAAAAAGGACAATTTCTGGGAAATGGGAGATACCGGACCTTGCGGACCATGCTCTGAAATCCATGTGGATTGCCGGCCATTGAACGAACGTAACGAATTGTGTGGCAAATTGTTGGTTAATGCCGATCATCCACAGGTGATAGAAATATGGAATAATGTATTTATGCAGTTTAATCGCTTAAAAGACGGTTCGTTGCATCCACTGCCATCTAGACATGTAGATACAGGTATGGGCTTTGAAAGACTGGTACGCGTACTTCAAGGAAAAGCATCTAATTATGATACCGATGTTTTCCAGCCCCTAATACAACACATTGCACTGCATTCAGGTATTGCGTATGGTACCGATGAAAAAACAGATATTGCGATGCGTGTTATGGCTGACCATATCCGCGCTATCGCTTTCGTAATTGCAGATGGGCAACTACCGTCAAATAACAAAGCAGGGTACGTGATACGTCGTATTTTGCGTCGTGCAGTACGTTATGCCTATACATTTCTAAATCTTAAAGATCCTTTCCTAAACCAGTTGGTTCCTATTTTAGCAGACCAATTTAAAGGTATTTTTGAAGAACTAGTATTACAACAAGACTTTGTCCAAAAGGTAGTTTTGGAAGAAGAGGTTTCTTTCTTAAGAACCTTAGCTACAGGTATACAACGCTTTGATACTTATACAAAAAAACAAGGTGATTATTTAATGGCCGAAAATGCAATTGAACTTGAAAAGTCGTTTACCGATAGTTGGGTTTACAGCATTTTGAAAGATCAAATGGTAATTTCTGGTGAGTTCGCATTTGAGTTGCAAGACACCTACGGATTTCCGATAGACCTGACCGATTTGATGGCGAGAGAGCAGCGTTGGTTGGTTGATATGGAAGGTTACCATAAAGAACTGTTAAAGCAAAAAGAAAGATCCAGAGCTGCAACAGCCATTGATACAGGAGACTGGGTTTTAGTGAATCCAAATCTTGAGGTAGAGTTTGTGGGGTATGACGACTTTGAAGCCCAGACGGAAATTATAAAATACAGGAAGGTAATAGCCAAAGGAAAAGAGCAGTATCAGATTGTTTTAAGTAAAACACCTTTTTACGCTGAAAGTGGTGGTCAGGTTGGTGATACCGGCCGTTTGGAAGACCACAGCAGGCTTTTCTTCGTCGAGATTACCGATACTAAAAAAGAGAACGGCGTGATTGTTCACTTCACTGATACCCTGCCCGAAGATTTGGATGGCCAATTTTGGGCTGTTATTGATGAAGATAAAAGGGAATTATCCGAATCTAACCATACCGCTACACATTTATTGCACGCCGCTTTAAAGCGCGTTTTGGGTAGCCATGTGAACCAAAAAGGATCATTGGTGAATTCTGATTATTTGCGTTTTGATTTTTCTCACTTTGAGAAGATCAGCGAAGATGATCTGGCTAAGATAGAACACTTAGTTAATCAGAAAGTAAGGGAAAACATTCCATTAAAAGAACAACGATATGTACCTTATGATCAGGCGATATCAAGTGGAGTTACTGCCCTTTTTGGTGAAAAATATGGTGATCTGGTTAGAATTATCACATTCGATGACCATTATTCTAAAGAGCTTTGCGGCGGTACGCATGTTAAGGCTACTGGTAATATAGGTTATTTTAAGATCATCTCTGAAAGTGGCGTTGCAGCAGGGGTAAGGCGTATTGAAGCCATTACAGCAGATAAGGCTGAAGCATTTATACTAGATCAAAACCGCGAATTAAATGAGTTAAAATCTTTATTTAAAGGAACTAAGGATTTAGTCGCGGCAGTAACTACACTGATTGAGGAAAACAACAAGCTTAAAAAGGATGCTGAAAAAGCTATTTTAGAGCAGTCTGCAACTTTAAAGCACCAGATTGTTCATCATGTTAAAACCATCAATGGCATTAATCTGATCGCTACGCATGTTGATTTGCCAAGTGTTGATTCAGTTAAGAATCTGGCTTTTGCGGTTAAAGATTTAGTAGATGAACTTTTTCTGGTATTTACTACATTGATAGACGATAAACCGGGTATTACGGTGATGTTGTCAGAAAACTTAGTTAAAGACAAGGGCTTAAATGCCTCAAACATTGTTAGAGAACTGGCTAAAGATATCCAAGGTGGTGGTGGCGGTCAGCCATTTTACGCCACTGCTGGTGGTAAGAATAAAGATGGACTAAAAGCAGTTCTGGAAAAGGCAGAAGAATTAGCTCATAAAACTGTTTAAAGTTTTGTGAGCGCTACTTTTCTGAACTCAACCTCAGATCCTTCCGATTGCAAGGCGATGTTTCCGCTGCTTGCTGTACAGTTGGAACCATGATTAACAAATATATCATTTACCCATACTTTAATCTGATTTCCTTTACACTTTACAACCATTTTATTCCAGTCTCCAACTGGCTTTTCAACGCCTTGCACTAATCGCTCTATTTTACGAAGTTTATCACCATTAACGCCCCATCTCGCTTTTTCGCCTCTGCGGCTTTCCATGTCAGGTACCGAAATATCTTCCTGTATACACCAAAAATCTCCCGCATTGGTATGCTCCATCTGCACCTCTATTGATTTTGGGAACATATCATACAGTGCTCTGGGCGTCGATGCAAAGACCAATAAGCCGCAATTTCCTGGTTTACCCGCGAAACGATATTGTACCTCTATCTTAAAATTCTTATAAATTGCGTCAGTAATTAGATGACCGCCGGGGGTACCTAGACTAACCAGCATTCCATTTCTAATGATAAAAGGGTTTACTCCATTAGGGTTTTTATCCAATTCAGGCACATCCACATGCCATCCTTTGAGATTCTTCCCGTTAAACAGGCTTTTGGTTTGAGCAGAGATTCCTATACAGCAAGCTACAAATAAGATGGTAAGGAGTGGTCTTTTAGATTTAATGTTCATGGGTATTGTATTTGGTTAGCGGGTTCAATATACTACTTTAAACATTATACTACTTTAAACACTGCGTAAAAAATCATTCCGTTTTTTTTGAATTTCTGCCGAGGCAATTGCCGGATATTGAGATAATTGAACTATCCTGCTGATATTTCAACAGGATAAAAAGAATGTAAGGTGCGGGATACTTGTTCCAATTTTTGCAATTGCTCTGAATTCCACATTGATAAAGCTGGG
Source organism: Pedobacter sp. (assembly GCA_025351765.1). Classification (GTDB taxonomy): domain Bacteria; phylum Bacteroidota; class Bacteroidia; order Sphingobacteriales; family Sphingobacteriaceae; genus Pedobacter. Next base: position 15,048 of record JANXVH010000139.1, on the reverse strand, counting down.
TCGGCAGTGAGAAAAAGCTCCTTATAATAGTTTAATCCGCTATTTAGCTGACCACAAAAGCGTTCAAAGTATTTAGCCTTTTTGCCGTTAATTTCAGATAGCTTTTCTTTCCAGCCTTCAATCTGTGCTGTTTTTTCGTGGATGTTGGCAAAAATCTCCTGTTTCAAATAGTCAACATATAAGTCAAACTCTTTTATAAATAAGTTTGGCCTGGATACACCTTGTAAAAGATTCAGTCTACCGTAAATATGGTCAATCATCTCCTTTAAGGTATATTTGTTGTTAAAATAGGCCAGATTGGGACCGGGACAAATGCTTACACCCTTATTTTCTTTAGGTTTAAGTATATTGTTGACTTGATATGCAGAAGCACACAATCCTTCGCATAAACACAGTTTTTCCGTTACTGAAGCTATTTTTTTATCCAACTCTTCCTGTGGTAGCGCTAAAGCATTTAGTTGCTTTAGCTTTAAATGCTGATACTCCCTTGAAGCTGTACAAATAGGTTGTGCAGTAAATTCTGTATTGTTGCAAAGGTATTTCTTAGTGCAAGGACTACCCGGTCTGCCGCGCTCAATACGCTCCAAACGCAGTTTGTCTGCAGAATTATTTTTGAAATTATTAAAGCGTACCCCTAGTGGTGATGCATCACTCAGATAATAGTCGCTCTCTACTGCTTCAGTGAGGTCTTTTAAAGTCTGCTGGTCTACACTTGTCGCTTCTGGCACCAACAAAAATGGACTGCCCCAGCCTGCGGCATCTAATTGGTAATATTCCATCAGAAATTCGTGCTCTTCTGCGGTACCTATGCCGCCTTGTACCGTCACTTTCTGAACTAATTTAAGTGGACATTTAACTATAGCATCTGTTGCCAATAAGCCCTGTTGATAAAGTTGGTATAGCTCAGCGTAAAGTTCTGCGCGTTTATCTTTAAATTCTTGTAAAATGGGGCCTAGTAAAAAACCTTCAGTTGCAAATGCATGTCCACCACAGTTCAAACCAGATTCTATTCTAAATTCTGATACCCACAATCCTTTTTTTGCTAATACTTTTGCCTGTATCAAAGCAGAGCGATAATCGCTTACCTTCAAAACTATAGATTTATAGAACCTACCGGTTGACAAGGGGTTAAAGACTTTAAAAGAGGCTATGTAAGAAAAAAGCTTAGGATTTAATCCCGCAGAAATTACCACAGAACCATTAATTGTACTCTCTGCAAAGCCGCGAAGAGCAGCTAAAGCATCAGTATTATCATCGCCCAGATAAACCCCATTTTTAAAATTTGCCTTATCTACCTTAGACATGATGTTTACAGAGATTTTTCCGGGCATTACTTTGCCTTTTAAGTTGGCCTGAACCCTGCTTTTTTTACATCCATCTGGAATTTTAAGCATATTCTGGTACTCAATAGACAGCTTGTCTTTTTTTGGCAATAGCTTGAAATACTTACATAGATCACCATCATCTTCAAAGCTTTGAAATTTCATTGCATTGACCTGCTCAGTCACCAATTTATCCAGTAGGTTAAGGTATGCTGTAATCCGAAGGGCTCTACAATTAGGCTCATTCTTTTTAATTAACTGGTAAGGCTCCTTATGTACTTCTGAAATTAGCTCCCTCATTCTTTCCGTAAGGTCATCATCAACAATAGAAACGACTGAAGATATACCATACCTAGCAACACGCAAAGGGGTATCTATAGAGTAACCTAAACCTAGAACTGGAATATGAAATGTATGGCTCATGCTGGTTGAATTGAGTTGGTGACGAGGCAAAATAGGCCAGAAACTTTCTAATAATATGTGACAGCGGTCACCCTTATTAGTGATGCAGGTAGTAAAAAGACCGAACGAGCGTCATACCACAGAAAAAATAGCAAGCCTACATTTGTGTGAACCGAAGCCGCCAATTTGGCTATATTTGAGAAAATCAATATGATGGAAAGTGCTAAACTCTTAAAGGCAATTATTGAATCGGCAATCGACGGGATTATTACTATAGACGACAGGGGTTTGATCGAAAGCCTAAATCCTGCGGCACAAAAGCTTTTTGGATATGGCATTGAAGAAGTGATAGGTCGGAATATTTCCGTATTAATGCCGGAGCCCGACAGGACTAATCATGATGGATACATATCTCGATTTCAACACACCGGCGAGAAAAGGATAATAGGTACAGGAAGAGAGGTGCGGGGACTAAGAAAAGATGGTACTTCATTCCCTTTTAGACTAGCAGTAAACGAAGTAAAGTATAATGAGCGTACCATTTACACCGGCTTTATACATGACCTTTCCAAAGAAAAAGAGGCCGAGCAGCGGTTGCGCGAATATGCCGCAGAATTGGAAGAATTGGTAGAGGAACGAACCATATCCTTAAGGAAAACCGTAACCGCCTTGAGGGAAGCGAAAGAAGAGGTTAGTTTATCTTTATTCAAAGAAAAAGAGCTAAACCAAATGAAAAGTCGTTTCGTTTCAATGGCTTCGCACGAATTCAGGACACCCCTAAGCTCAATACAATTATCTTCTGTACTTATTGAGAAATATGCTGAGCCATTTGATAATGAACACATAAGAAAACATGTAGGTAAAATAAAAAGTGCTGTTGGAAATCTAACCAACATATTAAACGATTTCCTTTCACTCGAAAAACTAGAAGCCGGCAATGTTGAACCCAGTTTCACACCATTTGATTTGGTAAAGCTTTCAGAAGAAGTTACAGAAGAGATGCAAATGATTGCCAAAGCAGATCAAAACATTATATATCAGCATACCGGTGTAGAAAGCATGGTTAAAATGGATCAAAACCTGCTTAGAAATTGCATGATTAACCTGATATCCAATGCAATAAAGTATTCTGGGGAGCATACCTTTATCGAATTCAATACCGAGATCAATGAACAAGAATGCACCGTTACTGTAGATGATAATGGGATTGGTATCCCAGAATCCGATCAACAACACCTCTTCCAGCCATTTTTTAGGGCTCACAATACCGGTAGCATACCCGGAACAGGATTGGGACTTAACATCGTACTGCGGTATGCCAAGTTAATGAATGGCGAGTTGCATTTTGAAAGTGAATTGCATAAGGGGGCTAAGTTTAGCCTGTCCTTTAAAAAATAATCTTTGTTTAGACCTATTATGAAGAAAACGTGTATTTTAATTATTGAAGACAATGACGATATTAGGGAAAGTGCAGCAGAGATACTGACGCTTGCTAGTTATGAGGTTTTAGAAGCCTGCAATGGGAGAATAGGCGTTGAACTTTCTACAAAACACCTTCCTGATCTTATTCTATGCGATATCATGATGCCAGAACTCGATGGCTATGGAGTACTTCATCTATTAGGCAAGAACCCCGAGACGGCGGTAATTCCTTTTATCTTTTTAACGGCAAAGACTGAGCGTCAGGACGTTCGTAAAGGTATGGAAATGGGTGCAGACGATTACCTGACCAAGCCTTTTGACGATGTGGAGTTGTTTAACGCCATAGAATCCCGACTTAAAAAGAAAAGCATACAAACTGAAACCTACAGCAAATCGTTGGATAGCCTTAATTCTATTGTCGACGGTAAGGGCATGGAAGAGCTTAAAAGCTTTATTGCAGCCCGTAAAATACGGCAGGTTAAAAAGAAACAAATCCTCTATTACGAAGGTGATACCGTAAACGGAATTTACCTGGTAACAGCTGGTAAAGTGAAAACCTTCAAAGTAGCTGATGATGGAAGGGAGCTATTAACCGGAATGTATGCTGCAGAAGAATATTTCGGCGTTGCAGCACTCCTGGCAGGAGAAAACTACACAGACACTGCCGAAGCAATAGAGAATACCTCAATATGCCTATTGCCTAAAGAGTTGATGGATCGCTTACTCAATAAATATCCTGATGTAGCATCACGTTTTATCAAAATTCTTGCCAATAACGTACTAGATAAGGAAGAGCAGCTACTGCAACTTGCATATCATTCTGTAAGAAAGCGCATGGCAGAAGTAATAATCCGTTTAGAAAATGCAAACGTGGGCGCAGACCATGGTACGCTGGATGTATCCCGGGATAATCTGGCAGCAATGGCGGGCATCGCAACAGAAACCGTAAGCCGCATGCTCAGCGATTTTAAAGACGAAGGTTTAATAGACCGCAAAGGAAGCTCAATTACCATCCTCAACTACGCCAAGCTAGAAAATATGAAAAACTGATGAACGTCACTATTTTCTAATGATGCCTCTCATTTATTAGCAGCCTTATTGCCGCTACATTTGATTGATATAATCAAAGGAATGAGAGTAGTAGCATATAGTATCAAAGCAGGCGAGAAGGAGGCTCTTGCCATTGCCAATCGCAAAAAGCACGAGATTACCCTAATCTCTAATCCCCTAACAGCGGAGACGGTTTCTTTTGCCGCAGGAAAAGAAGCAATATTGGTTTACAAGAATGACGATGTTTGTGCTAATGTGGTACACAAACTGGCTGATTTAGGTGTAAAATACATTGCTACCAGATCAATCGATGTTTCTCATATAGACCAACTGGCAGCCAGTCAGCGTAAGATCAAAGTGGCCAATGTGCCGCATCTTGTCTTAACACCACTCAATCTTGAAGATCTTCCAATGGCCATGGCTATCGAAACCATTAATAACCTAGATAAATGGCAAGAAAGCTGCTGTCTTGGAGATGCCTGCATTTGCTCAAAAGCTTGCGATAGTTCACATAAGTCATCAAATAACCTTACATAAAATAATGAAAGCTGCTGCTCTCCGCAAATTCGGAAAAGCGATAGCTATCCAATATATTCCAGTAATAGAAACATCATACAGCCATGACAACGACCATAGAAGATCATCAACTAGAGATGGAAATTAACGAATTGTACTTGATTAGTCGAGACTGGCTATCTAACCTTGAGTTTATGGATGGGGAAAATGAGTTTTTAAAAATCCATTATAGCGAAAGTCCGGAATGCGAAATTGATCCGGATTATCCGGAAGAACTCTGCCAGCTTGGACAATCGCTAGCCGAACTGCGGCCACAGGTGACCATGTTTCTGGAAAAGCTGGAATCGCTTACCCATGGGCATGTCAGGAAAATAGGATTAAGCATAATAAAAGATCATACCTATTTAAAACACAGGCAGGAAGAGTTACTGGCAACTTATCATGCTGCCAGGAGAATTATCATCCCTCTTAGCAATGTTGTGCACAACGGCTACAAATGATACAGCTAAAATATGTTCTGGTTATCCTGTTGCTATTATTAACGGCACAAGAAAAAGGAAAGCCAGTTAAATGGGCGCTAACCAAAAGTTGTTCTCTTAAAGTAAACGGTAGTACAAATATCAATAAATTTAGCTGTGTAATACCTGAGTATACAGAACCAGATACACTGGTTCTGTATACTCATAAAGGTGGCGAAGAAGTTAAGATATCCGGGCAAATGATCCTCTCAATCAAAAGCTTTGATTGCCATAACGGGGTTATGACCAAAGACCTTAGAAAAACCTTAAAGGCAGAGCAGTTCCCGAAACTTACAGTAACTTTTATTAGCCTCAGCAAATATCCGAATCCCGCTAGAGACGAAAGCGTTATATCAGGTATTGTGAACATTTCAATTGCGGGGGTGAACAAGCGCTTTGATGTAGCTTATCGCTGCACCCCAGACGGTCTAAAAGGCATTACGCTTGTCGGCACAAAAACAGTAAATTTTTCTGATTTCAATATCATACCACCAAGAAAATTAGGAGGTATGATTAAAACTAATAATATGCTCGATGTAGAGTTTACCCTCAAGGCAGGCATTTTAAACTAACAACCATGAAGAAAATAATTGCATCTGGATTTATTGCAGGAACGATCCTGTTTATTGTATGCTATGGCGGACTGTTCCTTGCCGTAAGGTTCTTTCCTGCTTTGTTTTTCGAGTATAATAATCCGCTCTTTAATTCAGACGGGAGCAGAGACGTTCTTTTCTATATGCATTCCTTTATTATCAGCTTTGCCTTGTCCTGGTTTTGGGCCAGGTTTAAGAGTTTGTTTCATGGGCATTTTTTACTGAGAGGATTGGAGTTTGGATTGGTGTATGCCTTGGTAGCACTGCTTCCTGTTATGTGGATCAGCTTTAGCTCGTTGGATATCACACTACTAACTGTGGTAAGCTGGTTTTGTTATGGGTTGATGCAGGCCATTATAGCAGGAATTGTATTTGCAAAATTAAACCCGATGTGATAAAGGTCACTTATTCTGATACTATCTATCATTTATAAGCCAGTAGGTTAGCTGTAGGTTTGAGTATTGATAACAAACAATCAGAATATGAAAACAATTAACCAATTAACCGCATTCACAGCTATTATAAGATACCTGACTTTAGCATTGCTTATCCCTGCACTAACTATAACAAGCGTAAACGGGCAAGCACTTTATAAATTGAACAGCAGAGACAATTTGGTAAAGATATCCGGAAAATCTAACGTGCACGACTGGACGATGACCGCATTAAACCCCATAGCTGAGGCAGAGTTTAGCGCGTTAACCGGATCAGATAACATCCCCAAAAGCCTTAACGAACTCAGCTTTACGGTACTCGCAAAAAGCCTGAAGAGCGACCACAGCTCTATGGACACACGTACCTATAAGACCATTAAAGCAGACACTTTTCCTAAAATTATTTTTAAACTTAGTAATGCCGTAATATCAGCGGTTGCCAAAAACAAGTTCAGCATTAAAGCTACGGGAACATTAACTATAGCTGGCGTTTCAAAGAATATTACAATGCAGGTAAACGGCGATGTTAAAGCCGATCAAAGCATTACCTGTACCGGTTCTGAATCCATCAAACTAACAGAATACAACATAGATCCGCCAAGTTTTATGCTAGGCGCGATGAAAGTAGCCAACGATTTGGTTGTAAGTTACACCCTAAACTTCAAGAAATAATCTCCACAAATTTATACTCAACATCATGAAAATTTCTACTTTATATCGCGGTATTGCTGCGGTTGCCTTAATGTCAATTGCCCCTGCAGTTTCGTTTGCACAACAACCAAGGATACAAAACATTAGGTCGTATGACAAGTCAGGGATCAATGTATTTGAAGATCCTAAAGATTCTGCAAGTACTTTTGAAGGACTAAAAATTAAGTTTGGGGCTGGATTTACGCAGCAGTTTCAAAACCTGAAACACCAGAATCCAGATGCCCTAAAAAACAATATCGGTTCCTTTGCAAATGGTGTTTCTACACCAGGTAACCGATTAAAGGTAATTACACCGGGTTTTCAAACTGCGCAAGCCAATTTATTTATGGATGTACAACTGGCAGATGGTATCAGGTTAAATATTACTAGCTACTTATCTACAAAACACCATAACGAAACCTGGGTAAAGGGTGGTTACATCCAATTTGACAAACTTCCGTTTAAAGGAATATTTTGGGAAGAGCTAATGAAAGTTGCAACCGTTAAAATTGGTCACTTTGAAGTGAACTATGGTGATGAACATTTCCGTAGGTCTGATGGCGGTCAAGCCATCTACAATCCTTTCGTTGAAGGCAACATCATGGACGAGTTTGCTACAGAAATTGGTGGAGAAGTTTATTTGAAAAAGAACGGTCTCTTTGGAATGCTAAGCGTAACCAACGGAATGATCAAAGGTAACGTGGATTCGTTATACGCAGCTTCGAACCCCGACGGTAATTACCATAAATCACCTTCTATTATTTTAAAAGCAGGTTATGATACCCATTTAACAACTGACGTGCGTGTTAGGCTAAGTGGATCCTATTATGGAAACCAAAGTAGCGGTAGTAACACTATATTTGGCGGAGATCGTTCAGGTTCCAACTACCAGTTTATTATGGAACAGAATTCTGCAAATCCAAACAGCACAACAGGAGCAGGCACACCCTTGGCTTTCTCTGGTCGCTTTAATCCTGGTTTCAGCAAAAAGATCAATACCTTTATGTTAAACGGATTTATTAAAGCGAAAGGTTTAGAGATTTTCGGAACATACGAAACTGCATCTGGCCGTAACGCAAAAGAAACCGATACCAGAGACGCAAAACAGTTTTCAATAGACGGTGTATACAGGTTTGGAAAAGTAGAAAATTTATTTGTCGGCTTAAAATACAATACTGTATCTGCTAGACTGGTAAATAACGCAACAGGAACAGGTGCCGGACCAATTGTCTACACTGACAATGTAAAGTTGAATAGGGTAGCAGCCGCCGCCGGGTGGTTTATGACCAAGAACGTATTGCTAAAAGGTGAGTATGTGGTTCAGAAATACAAAGATTTTCCAACAGCGGATTATAGAGCAGGTGGCAAATTCGATGGCTATGTAATAGAAGCTGTTGTAGGCTTTTAACCTAGCGCAGTTTTGCTGCCTTAATAGAAAAAGGTAAGCTAGAGCGACCCTTTAAAAGAAAAAATAGGAAGCCCCAAATACCGATTTGCTTTAGCCATTTCAAATGGTAGCTCTTCTATCGGTATTTGGGGTTTTTATGATTTCGGCCTTTTCCGTGGCGGCCACCTTCTATTTTCCAATTGTTTTAGTAATGGCCTTTGTTTTCTTTGTAATGAACACCGCGGAAAACTAACGGGCGTTTTTCAACTCTTATAGAATTACATTCAAAGTTTGTGCCTTTAACCATTTGTACGCTAAATCTGTTATAGTAACGCATAAATGGTTATGTTTGTATGTCGAAAACACAAAGAATTAAGCTAAGTATCGCCTATAAATGAGTACAAAAACAACTGTATCTCCATCAGAGTTCGAATTGGTATCCGGTCTCGAGATCCATGTACAGCTCAATACAGAAACAAAAATATTTTCATCAGACAGTGCCGCCTTCGGTGCAAGGCCAAATGAGCACATTTCTGCAGTAAGCCTGGCATTGCCGGGTGCCTTACCCAAATTAAACAAAGAGGTGGTCGAAAAGGCCGTCAGGATGGGACTAGCCCTAAACTGCAGCATTAATCAGCTGAATTACTTCGACCGTAAGAATTATTTTTATGCAGATCTTCCTAAGGGTTATCAGATTACGCAAGACAATAAGCCGATTTGCCAAAATGGGTTTATTATCGTAAAGCTGGCTGATGGCACCGAAAAACGAATTGGAATAAACAGAATCCATCTAGAAGAGGATGCAGGGAAAAGTCTGCACGATCAAAATGCCAAATACTCCTATGTAGATCTTAATCGGGCTGGTGTACCTTTAATTGAGATCGTTACAGAGCCAGACATCTCCAGCTCTGAAGAAGCATCCGCACTGCTAACCGAAATGAGAAAGCTGGTTAGGCACCTTGACGTGAGCGATGGTAATATGGACGAAGGCAGTTTGCGCTGTGACGCAAATATATCTATACGACCCATCGGCGTAAAAACTTTTGGTACACGATGCGAGGTTAAAAACCTGAATTCTATAAGGAACGTACGCAGGGCGATGGATTTTGAATTTAACCGTCAAGTTGACGTGATCACTAATGGAGGTGCAATTGTACAAAGTACCTTAAACTTTGATGCAGAGCAGGGTACCACCTCCCCAATGCGGAGCAAAGAGGAGGCTAACGACTATCGTTATTTTCCAGATCCGGATCTCCCGCCAATACGCATATCTGATGAATGGTTAAACAATATTAAATCTGCAATGCCTCAGTTGCCTGCACAAATAGCAAAAGCATTGGTGGCCGATTACGGGATGAATGGTGCTGAAGCCACGATGCTTGCAGAGGACGTTCATCTTTTGACCTATTTCAATAACGCCTTATCTTTTGTAACTAATAAAAAGAGCCTGATAAATTGGTTAACGGGTTCCATTAGAGCATTGCTTAGTGAACAACAAATCGGCATTGGTGCTTTTAACGTAGATGCAAAACAGCTGGCTACGGTAATTAATCTGGTAGATGCAAAAAAAATAACCCAACAAGTAGCCATACAGCAGCTTATCCCTGCGATAACGCTTGCTATTGATGTTGAGTTATTGGCTAAACAGTTAAATCTGTTTATTGAAGAAAATGCAGACGAACTGGGTAAATATGTGGATGAGGTGCTGATTAAGTTCGATGTGCAGGTACAGGCCTTTAAAAAGGGAAAAAAAGGAGTGTTGGGATTATTCGTTGGCGAAGTCATGAAATTAGCTAAAGGAAAAGCAGATCCTCAAAAGATCAATGAAGTATTACTAGAAAAATTAAAATCATAACCCTATGAAGTCATTAAAACATATCGCTTGTCTGTTTATTCTATGTATCACCTTTGCTGCCTGTAAGGATAGCAGTAAGTTTGTAATTGAAGGGCAGTTTACTAATGCTAAACCTCAAGGCAAAGTATACCTATTTGGTTTGCAAAAGGACAATTCCAAAGCACTAGATTCTACAGTGTTTTCTGAAAAGGGAGAGTTCAAATTTGAGCACACCACACCTGGTGTAGATTTTTTCAGAATTAGTACAGGAGTGAACGAATATATGATCATCGCTAAAAATGGCGATCATATTAAGATTACGGCAGACCTTACCGAGAAGAATTTGGCTTATTCTATTTCTGGCGCTTCCGATGCAGAGAAACTGCACGAATTGAATACCATCAAAAACCAATATGTAGGGAGAATCAATGCTATTCAAGCGCAGTTCGACCAAACGGTGCAAGCCCAGCCAGATAAGCGAGAAATGGTTATGGAGCAAATGAGGCCAAAATATATGGTTGAAGTTAATGGCCTAAACCAAGCCATCCTTAAGTTTGCGCAGGAAAATACAGAATCTCTTGCTGGTTTTTATGCTATTAACTTGTTAAACCCAGCGGAATATGAAAAGGAAATGGTTGCTTATTCAGATAAAATTAAAAGCAGTTTTAATGAAAATCCTGCTGTAATAGAATTTTTAAAGAAAATGGCGGGACTAAAAGCAGTGCAAGTTGGACAGCCAGCCCCACAGTTCACTATAAATGGCATTAACGGAACTCCTGTAAAGCTTTCAGATTTTAAAGGAAAATATGTAATGGTTGATTTTTGGGCGTCATGGTGCATGCCTTGTCGCCAGGAAAACCCTAATTTAGTAAAAGCTTACAATACCTACAAAGGTAAAAATTTTACTGTTTTAGGAATTTCACTAGATAAAGATCCTGTAGCCTGGAAGAAAGCTATTGAAGCCGATAAGTTAACATGGAACCATGCTAGTGAGCTTGCAGATTTTGAAGGATCTACAGTTAGAATGTATCAAATAGAAGCAATACCGAGTTCATTTCTTATTGACCCTAAGGGAGTTATAATTGCAAAAAATCTTCGAGGAGAAGAACTGGAAAACTTTTTGAACAAGACTTTACGATAATCCTAAATTCATGTTAAAATACTTGATGTTCTTAACAATTTGTTAACTTTTATTTAACTCTATATTGTAACTGATCGCGTATTTTCGTAACAAATAATTAAAGCTATGAGTACCTCAAACCAAAAAATACTTATTGTTGACGATGAACCGGATATTTTAGAGCTGATAGAATATAATCTAAAAAAAGAGGGCTACCAAGTTTTTCTAGCAAATAATGGCCAGGAAGGAATAAACGTAGCAAAGAAAGTTCATCCTGATTTGATCATCCTTGACATCATGATGCCTAAAATGGACGGTATAGAAGCTTGCCGAATTATGAGGGCAATTCCCGAATTTAAAAATACATTTATGGTATTTCTTACTGCAAGAAGTGAGGAATATTCAGAAATAGCTGGCTTTAACGTTGGTGCTGATGATTATATCGCAAAGCCAATTAAGCCTAGGGCATTAGTAAGCAGAATAAACGCAATATTAAGAAGAAATACCAGTGCTGATGAAATTTCTGAAAATAAGGTAGAGATAGGAGATTTAGTGATAGATCGTGAAGCCTACTTAGTTTATCAAAGCGGACAAAAGGTTGTTCTTGCAAAAAAAGAATTTGAATTATTGTATCTTCTAGCATCCAAACCAGGCAAGGTTTATACCCGCGAGTCTATTCTAAAGAACATTTGGGAAGATTCTGTTGTGGTTACTAACCGTACTATAGATGTTCACATCCGCAAGTTAAGAGAAAAATTGGGAGAGACTTACGTGGCAACAGTAAAGGGAGTGGGCTATAAATTCGAACTTTCTTAGTACTTTTGCAGTTACAAGAACGCAAAAAAATTGAGATACCCTTCCTTTAAAGACCTTATACTTTTCGAAAACGACGATTACATCGTTGTTAATAAACCACCTTTTGTGGCATCATTGGATGAACGCGGCGGATCAGGCGAAGTAAATATATTACGCCTTGCCAAGCAGTACAGTGAGGATGCGCAAGTATGTCACCGCTTGGATAAAGAGACATCTGGTGCCATCATTATTGCAAAAACTCCCGAAGCCTACCGTCACGTAGCAATTCAATTTGAAAAGCGTAAGGTTAATAAGGTTTATCATGCGGTGGTGGACGGACAATTTACTTTCAAAGAGCTGTTTATAGACCTTCCTATTTTAAATGATGGGAATAAAAGTGTCACTATAGATAGAAAAGAAGGTAAGCGTGCCGAGACTATCTTTACCACTATAAAACATTACCGTCATTATTCGCTTGTGGAGTGTAAACCCATCACCGGTCGGATGCACCAGATTAGAATTCACTTAGCTACGCAACGTGCTGCTATCGTAGGAGATGAGATGTACAAGGGAAAACCTGTTTTCCTTTCCAGCATGAAAAAGGGGTATCGAATTGCAAAAGATGAAGAAGAACTGCCCATAATGAAAAGATTTGCCTTACACGCTAGATTTGTTACTTTTAAAGGGTTGGACGATCAGGACATCGTAATTGATGCACCATACCCTAAAGATTTTGCAACTCTTATTAAGTTATTGGATAAATTTGATTTGTAAATAATTTGCTGCTGCCTCAACATTATAAAATGAAGCAGCAGCAAATTATTTACTCTGCTACTCTTTTTAAACCAAATTTCTCGATTTTGCTATATAGGTGACTGCGCTGAATATCAATGTCATCTGCAGTTTTAGATACATTCCAGTTATTTTTTTCCAGTTTGAATTTGATGAATTCTTTTTCAGCGTGATCTTTATACTCCTGAAAATTAGTGAATTTCTCATAATCCAATCCAGATGAAGTGTTGGTAGCCATTATAGGTGTTCCGTTTCCAACAGATGCGCCAATGTTTGTACCACCTCCTGGATTAGCGAAAGAAATTACATCCTGCTCTGTAATTACTTTATCACTTAAAATAATCAATCGCTCAATCATGTTATGTAATTCGCGAACGTTGCCACTCCATGGCAAGCCTTGTAAAGCATTCATTCCACCCTCACTGATCTTTTTGACTGGCATACCATAATCCCTGCAGATGTCTTCCAAAAAGTTCTGTGCAATTTCAGGAATATCTTCGATACGATCTCGAAGGTGCGGAACATGGATGTTAATAACGTTTAGCCTGTGGTAAAGATCCATACGGAAATTTCCTTCCTCAATCTCCTTCATCAGGTCTTTATTAGTAGCCGCGATTACCCTTACGTTTACCTCAAGCTCCTTCTCGCCACCAACGCGACTTATTTTCTGTTCCTGAAGTGCTCTTAATACTTTTGCCTGCGCAGAAAGACTCATGTCTCCAATTTCATCAAGAAAAAGTGTACCTCCATTGGCTAATTCAAACTTACCTATACGTTGCTTTACAGCCGAAGTAAATGAACCTTTTTCATGTCCAAATAATTCACTTTCGATTAGCTCAGAGGGGATTGCAGCGCAGTTAACTTCAATTAGCGCACTATCAGCACGGTTGGATTTTTCGTGCAACCAACGTGCAACAAGCTCTTTACCGCTACCATTTGCGCCGGTAATTAGAACACGGGCTTCCGTAGGCGCTACGCGATCGATGGTTTCTTTAATCTTATTGATGCTAGAGGAGCTACCAAGGATATCCCTGGTTTTACTTGCTTTTCTCTTTAAAACTTTGGTTTCGGTAACCAAAGTACCCCTGTCTAGTGCATTTCTGACAGTAATTAATAACCTATTTAGATCTGGTGGTTTTGAGATAAAATCGAAAGCACCTTTTTTGCTGGCTTCAATTGCAGTTTCAACAGTGCCGTGGCCGGAGATCATGATGAATGGAATGTCGGGACTAAAAGCCAATGCTTGTTCCAAAACTTCCATACCGTCCATACGGTTCATTTTGATATCGCACAGTACCAGATCAAACTTCTTTTTTTTGATTAGTTCTAAGCCCTCTACGCCATTGTCAATATCTTCAACTTCATAATTTTCATACTCTAAAATCTCGCGAAGAGTACTTCTTATTGCTCTTTCATCATCAATTATTAAAATTTTTGCCATAGATACTGGGTCAGATTTATTTGGATACTAATATATTACTTTTTTTAATGGATTATAAAAAAATGCAAGCCTGTAAGCCGGGTTCTGTATCCTAATAAATCAAGACTTCTACCATTAATCCAGTATAAATGTCGCCATTTATCTCTAACGATCTACCCACTAACATCGGACGAGCAGCCCTACATGCGTTAGCCTATTTGATCTTTCAACTCCCGGGGTTTACAAAGTGACCGGTTACCCGGCTACCTCGTGAGCTCTTACCTCACGTTTTCAACCTTACCTGTGCCATAAGGCCATCGGCGGTGCGCTTTCTGTGGCACTTTCCATAATTCAGGCTTTCAATCCTAAACCTCTTCCCGTTAGGAAGCGAGATGCTATATGTTGCCCGGACTTTCCTCTTCGAGATGAATCGCAGCGGTAGAACGGCTTGCATTTTTGCTGCTAAGATACAAAAAAGCATTCTCTTATGAGGCTGGATCTTTCGCCCTGAAAAAAGGCGAAATTCCTAGGGCTCTTCAGAGGATACTTTTTTGTTCATATAAGAGAAAAAATTGAACAGAAAAAGAATGAAGAATAGAAATGGTGGAACAATGGTGTTTTATCGATGATAGAGAGATCCGCTTAGTATTGCCGGCCGCGGTATTTTGTAACGTAAACTGTTTTGGAATTTCCTTTGATAGATTTGATCCTACCAAAAAGCTCTTTATCATCAAAGGCATTGTAAAAAAGGAC
>JANXVH010000029.1 GCA_025351765.1 Pedobacter sp. | reverse complement strand
AAGTCAACCACAGACAAAACTACTAAAGAAGAATGTGGTGAATGTATATGGTGGACAGTAAAAGCTGGAACTGGAACTGGAGAGATTAAGGCAGAATATGAACGCCAATCTGCAAAAGCCTATGGTACCGTTAGAACTTGTAAGCCACATACTGATCCTGTTCAAACTTGTACAGAGCTTGCTATTAGCGGACAAATTAATTGTCCTGTAAGTGCAGCTGGATCACCAGCTCCTGCTGGATCAGGAACAGGTTCTGGTACTGGATCAGGAACAGGTTCTGGTACTGGTAATTAAAAAATTGTTCATCCAGTACAAAGGGATTTGGTGCTGGATGAACTTTTAATCTTTATCAACTATAATTATAACATGAAAAATTATCTTAATATTTTTTTAACATGCCTACTGATAGGCTTAACTATTTCAACTATAGTTAGCTTTAAAAATAATAAACAATCAGAAGAAAAGATTAAAGAAATAACCGGACCACAAAGTGACCCAACAGTTTTAAAAACTTTGTTCTTTGACAGTTATCTAAGTATGATAATTCCAAGCGATGGAAAAATATTAAACCCTGAACTTATCCTCCGTGATACAGCGCTTAGATCTATTAAATTGAAATCTCTAGCAGATTCAAAAAATGTCTTAGTATTTAGATTTTCTTACAGAGATTGCGATGAATGCGTAAATACTATCCTCAAATCACTTGAAAAAACTTTCAAAGCGAATATGTCAAGTCGGGTTATAGTGGTAACAGATATGTATACAGAAAAAGATTTTCTACTTAAGTCACGCTTTTATAAATCCTCATTTAGAATTTATGCAACAGACAATATTGGTTTTGGACTCCCTTTGGAAAATAAAAATTTACCTTTTGTATTTGTCATGTCTTCAGGAAGGGTGATAAAACCTTTCATACCTTTCAAGGAATTACCAGAAGAAATTGATATATATAATGAGTCCATAAAAGAATTTTTAAATGAAACTGACAACTTTAATAAAAAAAAATAACATGAGAATTTGCATTTTTCTACTAATTATTTTTAGTAGTAATTACATTAAGGCACAAAGTCCAACTACAATAAAGTCATTAAGGTTAAATCTTGATAACCCACAAGGTGGACTTGCGTCGCAATTCATTCAATCTGTTAAATATATTCCTCTTGAAACCAAAAAGGGAAGCATATTTGGAAAAATCGATAGAATGGAAATAACAGATGAATATTTTGTGATTCAGGATGAAGACACTAATTCATTATTGTTTTTTACACGCCAGGGAAAATTTCATGTGAAGATATCTGGGGGGAACCGAACAACAAATCCGTACAACAGAATTCTAAGATGGGCAGTAAATAGGTTTAAAAAACAGATTTATTTTATAAAGAGTAAGAATGATATTTGCTACATATATGATTTTAACGGCAAAAAAATTGCAGATCAAGATATTTCCCAATCAGGTTGGTGGACAGAGATAGAATTTATAAATGCTGACCATTACATATCAAGCAATGGATATGGGAGTAAAGGAGATCAGAGCAAATCATTTGTTTCTTGGATAGGTCTAGATAAGATTGGATATAAATCTGGATTAGCTTATAACGAATTTGATATATTAAATGGAGACGTATATGGTGGAAGTTCAGGACCATTTTACTATCAAGGAACAGGAAGAAGTAATGTATTCTATACCAAAAGTTATGATTATACAATTTATAAAATTAGCGACTTGCAAATTAGTCCAATTTATAAGCTTATTATCCCATCAACATATGCAACACCACAAGACCTACTGACAAATCCAAATAACAAAAACACTCTTGTCGATTACTTTTCAAAAAACCAATCAAAGATTTACGAGATCAATAGTTGCTTTCAAATAAATGATAACTTGACTTTTAGAACTTCAAATGGAGATAGGAATTTTAAGTCTGATTTTATATATAATCTTACCAGTGGTAAATTAATAACAATATCCAGGATAATGCCTGATCGAACAAGTTATTATTTACCTATTGCTTCAGACTATGAATTTTCTAGAAAAGGTATTCTTTGTAGCGATGGCAATGCTTTATTTACCAGCATATCCGCAAGTGACTTATTTGGTGCTGTTTATGAAAATAAAAATGATAAATCTAAATTCGAAATTATTCCCAAATCATTAAGAACAATAACAAGAGAAAATAATCCGATAATTCGTGAAATGATATTTCAAAAATCGTTTTAATGAAAGATTGCAAAACAATTTTTACAGGCTTAATCATCTTTTTTTCTTCTTGGGTTTATTCTACACATTGTGACGCACAGACAGTTGATAACTCAAAAGCATCGGTTGAAGGCCTAGTGATGGATACAGCGGGAAATTATTCACTTCCTTCTGCAACTGTAGCAATATATAAGGTCTCAGATTCCTCTTTACTAAAATATTCGTTATCAGATAATTCAGGGAAATTTATGATAACAGGTTTGCCATTTTCAATACCACTAATGATTAAAATTGATTATATCGGATATAAGACTAAAAAGCAAATCATTAATGTACAACCTTCTACAAGCAATTTCAATATAAAGACAATTAATATGGTTCGTTCAGAACAAATGTTGAAAGAGGTGGAAATTAGTGAAATTCCTCCTATGAGACTTAATGGTGATACACTTGAATTTAATGCAGACGCATTTAAATTAGATTCCAATGCGGTTGTAGAAGACTTAATGAAAAAAATTCCTGGGATTATCATGTGGAGCGATGGCCTCATCACAGTAAATGGTAAAACAGTCAGTAAAGTTCTAGTGGAAGGAAAACCTTTTTTTGGAGGTGATGCTCGGGTTGCTACTCAAAATCTTCCTAAACAAAGTGTTGACAAGATTCAGGTATATGAAAATAAGAGTTTGGAAGGCGATATTAATACCACTACAGAAGTTAATATTGTTCTAAAAAAAGGTAAAAAAAATGGTCTTTTCGGTAAAGTTGGATCTGGATATGGAACCTCAAAAAGATTTGATCAAACGGCAATGCTTAAT
Source organism: Pedobacter sp. (assembly GCA_025351765.1). GTDB lineage: Bacteria > Bacteroidota > Bacteroidia > Sphingobacteriales > Sphingobacteriaceae > Pedobacter. The sequence continues at coordinate 165 of JANXVH010000029.1, read as the reverse complement.
TTCTTTAACCCGAAAACACAAGTTAGTATTACCGGAGTTTTAAATAACGTTAACAAAAATGCGAATAATATATATAGTTTAATGCAGTATAGTTCTTATAAGGGTGAAGGAATAACTACAAATTATTCATCTGACTTTTCCAAAAGAGGACTTAATAAATTTGGC
>JANXVH010000120.1 GCA_025351765.1 Pedobacter sp. | reverse complement strand
ACAAGAAGATGATGCACTGGTTATTAACAGACCATCAAGTATACCTGCCTGGAAAGTAATGAGTTTTAAAATAGAATTAAAATAATGCGTTTTTAGCCCTTTCAGGTGCATTTTACAATCATTTTATATGGCTGGCACACATATAAGGGTTTTAAAGGAGGCAAATAGGGGTTGAATAGGACTTTACCTCCTTCTCAACTCCTATGTAAGTCCTATGTAACTCCTATTAAAGTCCTATTTCTATGCCACTCATATAAGAGCCGAGTAAGTGCTTTGCCATCCAAATCCAATAGAAAGTTTTATTACTAGCGGATGTTACAATTAAATTTCTCTTTTACTAATAATGGTTTACAATACTACTGGTTGTTCCTGATATTGGTTTATTTGAGGGTTAGTTTTGTTAATTTTTTCTTTTTTAAGGGTATTTTCTGAGCAATAGTGATTCTCATTATTCAGTTAAACAAAACGTTTTCAATTTTACCATATGATCAACCAAAAGTAAAAGGCTGCCGCATCAAACAATTTCTCGCCTTATTGGTTGTATTTGTAAGCATTAGACGTCTTGTTCTGATTGCTGGGTTGACAAAAAAAAGGGGAATCTAAGCATGTCAAAGAAAAAACAATTGACCGATCAAGATAAAGAGGACAAGGTAAAACGTGTTCAAACAGTTAAACCACCGCTTAATGACGGGATGAATACGCCGGTACCCAGTCGTGGAGATACTTCTGTAAGATCTAAAACGGAAGCGGCTATGTTTAAACAGGCAGAGAATCCGTTGGGTGATCCTGATCAGGTTTAATATTTGCCATCGATAAACTTCATTCGCAAAGCCTTAAATCCATCTTTCTTTTAACTCAATAATACAAACTCTGACTTCTATATACTTCTAACGCCGTATAAATTTCATTTGGCTAAGTCATTTATATGAATCAACAAATAATAAAGCATATTTAAGGAGGCAACTGATGAAAAGGTTATAGAATGCAATCAGGTTTATCTTAAGCGTGCCCATTGTAGCCTCTTTAACTAATTTAAGTTAGTATAATACCTTCGTTTTTACTGGTGTCGCCAGGTGTTTTATTAATTGACAACTGGAATTACAACCACCGTCTTTTTTGAGTGCCTAATCACTTGTTCTGCTACACTTCCGATCAATAAGTGTGGTACCCCCTTTCTACCGTGTGTTCCCATTACGATAACATCAGCGCCCCATCTTTCAGCAATATCGATGATAGCCTTATAGGGTACACCCTTTTCAACATAGCTCTTAATTGGAAAATCTTTGAAGACCTTTTCAATTACACTAAGCTGACTATGGTTTAAATTGTGTTCCATCATATCATCCAATTCCCTTGTTGTTGCAGGATCTTCATCGGTTCCGTTATCTGGGTCTAGAATACTAACCAGTGCTATTTGCCCGTTAAACTGTTTAGCCAGTTGCAATCCGCTTAGTGCTACTTTTTCTGAACTTTTTCTATTATCAATTGCGATTAAGATTTTATGAAATTCCATTTGATCTGCTTTTTTATTTAGTCGTATAAATTCAATGCCCTTATTTATTCTCTACTGCTTCTACCGCTTTTGCCTGTTCCTTTTTCTTTTGACGTTCAAGACCATTAAAATATCCCCTGAAAAGAAAATTGTGTTTAAGGGCATCCATGTTCTGATTAAACCCAGCGGTGCCTTTTTGCAGATTTTCTATCGTTAAGCTGATATTATTAGCTGTTGTTGAGTCTTTAAGTAGGATATGAAGTGGGCCATTTCCTTTTGCTATGTCTTGATTTATTCCTTTTACAATAGCATTCACCTCCCTAGTCATGGTATTCGCATTTACGCCTGCTGCCCGCACTTGCGCAATTGCATCTTTAAGTGTCCCAGCTATCGTAGTATCGCTCAATAAAAGCCCGGCGGTACCTTTTCCACTTCTGATGTCATTAATGATGTGGTTTAATCCGATGGTCATTTCCTGAGCGTTATTAGTAGTTTTGTAGATGTTTCTGAGCGATGATTTTAAATTGATGCCAATAGACTCATCATTTAACAGTTTTAAGATGGCACTACTGTCAATTCGTAAGACCGTCCCTTTCAGTACTTCTGAAATAGTGGCTACATTATTATTGGTTTGAGATAGTTTTTCTATAATCTCGTCCATATTTGCCATGTTTTTAGCTTGAAGTAAATCCCCTTCATCAACTTTGGTGCTTTTTCCCTTTACTGGACTTATGTTTACCACTTTATTACCCATTAAGCCTTCGGTTCCTACCGTTGCAACTGCATTTTTTTGAATGAATGATTTTACTTTACTATTGAGTTGCATGGTGACTTCAATAGTACTGTCGTTAATGAGTTCAATTTTTTTAACCGTCCCTGCCTGTAGTCCTGAAAACAGCACATTGTTGCCTTCCGTCAAGCCATTCAAGTTGGAAAACCTAGTCTTGAGTTTAAAGTCGTTCCCAAATATGTTGTTGTTCTTGCCAATTATAAAAAAGCAGAGTATCATTAGGACTAATCCTGACAGTACAAATGCCCCTAACTTGATATTATTTACTTTCTTATTTTCCATTTCAAATTTATTCAAAAAACTGTTTTATGTTTTTGTCGGTAGATTGCTTCAATTCTTCATAAGTACCCTGGGTGTAACATTTACCATCCAACAGCAAAACCACCAGATCTGAAGTGTTTTTTACGCAATTCATATCATGAGAGATGATTATGGATGAGGTATGATTTTTCTTTTGCAGTTTAATTATCAGATTTTCTATTTCTCTTGATGTAACCGGATCAAGTCCTGTTGTAGGTTCATCATAAAGAATGATTTCCGGTCTTAAAATCATGGTTCTCGCAAGGGCAACTCTTTTCAGCATTCCCCCTGATAATTCTGAGGGCATCATTTCTAAAGTGTGGAGTAGGTCCACATTTTCCAAGGCTTCACTAACCAGGCGGTCAACCTCTGCCCTGTCAATATCAACCCAATGTCTTAATAAGGGGAACTCCAGATTTTCCCGGATAGTCATGGAATCATATAAGGCATTACTTTGAAATAGAAAGCCGATTTTCGATCGTGCCTGATCTAGCTCATCCTCATTCATTTGCGTTATATCTTCATTAAATACAAGGATGCTGCCGCTATCGGGTTGTAATAACCCAATAATGCATTTAATTAACACGGATTTGCCAGAGCCCGATTTCCCCAGGATAACGACATTAGTTTCTTTTTGAATATTCAGATTAAATCCATCTAATATGGTTTTATCTCCAAAAGTTTTGATTAAATCCTTGATAACGATAATGTTTTCAGCCTTAGATAATTCCATGTGTTGCTAATTAAGGCCTAAGAGTTCGGTAATTTGCACAGCAAGTAAATCGATGATAAAGATTAAAACAGACGATAACACTACAGCTGAATTGGCAGAAATTCCAACTCCCTGAGTACCCTTGCTGGAATTGAACCCCTTATAACAACCAACAATACCTACCGCAAAGCCAAAAAATAGGGTTTTAGTAATTGCAGGAAGGACGTCGCTAAAATTCAGACTTTTAAATACTTGCAAAAAGAACAAACTAAAACTGGTTACAGAGCGAATGTTTACACCCAAGTAAGCACCAAATAGAGAAATAGCGTCTCCCAAAATAGTGAGAAGGGGTAGCATTAATGTAGTTGCCAATACGCGAGTAGCAACCAGGTATTTAAAAGGCTTTATACCACTTACCGTCATAGCATCTATTTGTTCGGTAACTTTCATGGAGCCAAGTTCGGCACCAATGCTGCTACCAATCTTTCCGGCAAATATCAATGCTGTTATTACGGGTCCAATTTCCCTTACAATAGCCAAACCTACCATTACAGGTAACTGAGATTCAACTCCATAATCTACCAGCGATGGCCTCAGCTGCATAGTGAGTACCAAGCCCATAATAAAGGCAGTTAAACCTACCAACGGAAATGACAAATATCCAATATTGTAACACTGGTTAAAAAGTTCCCTGTTTTCATACCTGGGTTTTATCCCTGTTGAAAAGAAGCGCCCAGTAAAGCGTGACAGGCTCCCGGTTTCGTCCAGAAATATTTTAAAACGGGATGATAATGACATGTTTGTAAAGATAGGGTAGGATAGTGGGGGCCGCTATGATTTTTATCATTGTATAAAATGACCGATGTCATTTGCTTACATGCAACTGCTGTTCATCTTTATACTTCGAATACTTGCTATAATAAATTCAATATTCATGAAAACTATTTCTGCTGTATTACTTTGGTTAATCCCGCTACTGTTGGTTACCCCTGCCAGAGGACAACAAAGCCCCTTTTCCAAACAACTTTGGGCGCAGTTATCAGATAAGAGTAAACTAAAAAAACTTCATTACCCCAAATCTGTGATACGTTACTATGCCCGAATTGGCTTTCAACCTGCTTGGATTAAAAATAATAAGGACTCAAGACAAATATGGGAAGCTATGATGCTGTTAGATTGTGTACTCCAATACGGGCTGGCACATGCCGATTATCATCCAAAAGAGTTAACGTATGAGCAATTACCTGAGATGATCAAAGCGCCGGAGAAGGTATCTGAAGGGTATAAAGCAAGATTTGATCTATTACTAACAGACGCTTTAATCACCTTGATAAATCATCTTCATTATGGAAAGTTAAACCCAGCCTATTCAAGAGCTAATATCGAAAACCTAGAAAAAATTAATGGCTTTGATGCTTGTGACGAGCTCACCCATGCAAATAATGCAGCAGATTTCACAACTGCTATATTATCTGTTCAACCGAAGTCGATAGCTTACCTTCATTTGCAACGCTACATGAAGCTGATCAAAGGGCAGTATGTGGGGGACTGTTATGAAGTGCCTGAATTAGAAGTGAGAAAAATTGCGATAAATATGGAACGTCTTCGTTGGTGGGAGTTTAATGAAAAAAAAACTCATAAGAGAAAAGCGCCATATCTAACCTGCGAAATCATTGAAGGTCTTCCCGTTTTTCATAAAGATATACTGAAGTTGGATAAGGCTTTGGAAGCAGCGATGTACACGGCAGGTAAAAGGATACCTACAAGCCGAAAGAAGCCGTCTGTTCTTCCTAAAATACATATAAAGAAAGACTGATGAAAAAAATTCTGGTACCTACCGATTTTTCTGCTCCCTCACAAAATGCTGGGCAATTTGCCATGTACTTGGCAACTACCTTAAAAGCTGATATCACTTTATGCCACGCTATAAAGCCTTTTGCTGCGTCTACTATACCAGTATTGCCTGATCAATATGTTAACCAAAGAGCGTCAGCAATTGAACAGCTTAAATTTCAGGCAGCAGAGCTAATAACAGAGGAGGATGAATTGTGTATTAGAAAACCTCTGGTCGATTACCAAACCTCTATTGGCTCTGTAACGGAGATGGTAAACGATCTGGCAAAAGATAAAGATATAGAGTTGGTTGTTGTGGGGATGTTTGGTGCAGGCATTTTAAATAGGATGATTTTAGGTAGTAACAGTCAAGATCTAATTAATGGTGCAACCTGTCCGATACTGCTTATTCCCTTTAAAAATTTTCCAGAAATGATCCATAAGATTGCCTTTGCAAGCGATTTAGGCGATGCAGATATTGAAATTATCCAATTGCTGGTTAGCTTTGCAAGGCCTTTTAATGCCGAAATTTTGGTCACCCATATCAGTAACAAACAAGCCGATCACCATCAGGTAGAAGATTTTTTAAATCAAGTAACCAACAAGGTTAATTATTCTAAAATTTATTACCGGCATGTGGAGAACAAAAACATAACCCGAGGGTTGAGCTGGATTACCAAAAATGGATTGATCGATGTTTTTGCAATGGTACATAATAAAAAAACCTTTCCTGGAAATTTGTTCACTGGGAGCTATACACAAAAGTTGTCAAGAAATATCGAAATACCATTACTGGTATTTCAGGAAAACAATTGTCACGTATTCTAATGCAAATACCAACCAATGAGCAAATGAATAAATCTGAGATAGTTTTTTTAAGTGGTCCACATTCTCGATGGACGGAACTGAAATTTACCTTTAAAATCATGTGGGAAATGATTAGAGGCTTTAGGGCAATGCACTTTATTGGCCCGTGTATTACGGTTTTTGGTTCAGCACGGTTTAAGGAGGATCATTATTATTATGAACTAACTCGAAATGCAGGTGCAGCCTTTGCCAAGCTAGGTTTTACTATACTTACGGGCGGTGGCCCCGGGCTGATGGAGGCGGCTAATCGAGGTGCTAAGGAGGCTGGAGGAAGGTCTGTAGGATGTAATATACAATTGCCTGTTGAGCAGAAGCCAAATCCCTATCTTGATAAATGGATTTATCTTAATCACTTCTTCACACGGAAAATTTTACTAGTTAAATATTCTTTTGCTTTTGTTGTGATGCCCGGTGGATTTGGAACACTGGATGAATTCTTTGAAGCGCTCACACTTATACAAACCCGTACCATTAAGGATTTCCCCATCATAATTTTTGGCAAAGAATACCATAATGAGTTGCTTGAACATATTGAGCTCATGAAGAAAAATTCTACAATTGGCAAGGATGATGACCATTTATTCCTGGTAACTGACAGTATAGAAGAAGCCGTTTCCTGTATTGTAGAGAAAAGCATTAGGAAATACGGACTGCGTCCTGAAAACAAGGCTAAGCCTTTTAGTTGGTTGTTTGAGCATAAGTGAATTCTTGCCTGAGCTAATTAAAGCAAACAGTGTTCTGATTGTGGAATTATTAAGGTTGGACTGTCTGGCTAATTAATTTCCATTTAAATAAGACGATGAATATCATCTATTTTAATGCTTCACATCATGTGATGGGTTTATTTAAATACGGAGATTTACAGTTCATATAAATCAAAACTTATGTCAATCCCTTCAAAATCAACAAAATCTATAAAAATATTTTCAATCACTGAGAATTTTTGGGATACGGATACTTTCGGCAATGAAGGCGATCCTTGCCATGGTGTCAATATCCGTGAAAGGGATAATAAAATAAAAATGGAGATAGCTGCACCAGGATTTAAGAAAGGAAATTTTAAAATATCAACAGACGAGGATCAGCTTACTATCATGGCAGAATCAAATAGGGAGGATAGTGTTTTGGACGAGGACTACACACGCATGGAGTTTTCCCGTTCTTCTTTTACAGGATCATTTAAACTCCCGGAAAATGTTTCTGCCGATCATATTTCCGCAAAATACCGTAACGGTTTACTTACAATTAACCTTAGAAAGTCTGGTAAATTTGCATCAGGAAAAAGGACTATAAAAATTAGCGGTTAGGGATCAATTATTTATTACAACAATATGAATTATTCGGGATATCTAGAAAATAAGTATAATCATGCGCTATTTTCTCGCTCAGGTAATTAGGTTAATCACCACACTACGGAATCCGAGACCTTATCAATTAACAATATTTAACAATAAACTTCAAAATTTCTCCAAAGTTTTAACTGATATTGTATTCATATTCTATGCTATGGGTTCTTTTTATCCATTGACTGAAATTTTGTGTTAGAACTCTTGGTAGTTAACCAACTTTATAAAAAAATGGATAGGAAAGATTTTTTAAATAGCATTGGTATGGGTGCTGCCGGATTTGCATTGATTAATTGTGTGGGGTGTAAAAAAAATAACAGCGGATCTCCCGGCACTTCAAGCCCGGCAGGGATTGACTTTACTTTGGATTTATCTGCGACGGCAAATGTTGCATTAACGAACAACGGTGGTTATCTTAGTTCCAATGGTATTATTGTTGCTAAAACATCTGCTGGTAACTATATTGCAGTACAAAGATCTTGTACACACGAAAATTACAGTCTTGTTTATCAGGGCAGTAACAGCAGGTTTTATTGCGCCAATCATGGAGCTACCTTTTCTGAAAGCGGATCCGTTACCAATGGCCCTGCCAATCGGTCTTTAACCACTTATAATACCCAATTAACAGGAACTTCTTTAAGGGTTTATTCTTAGAACAATGAGACTTCTGTTAATTTCAGTATTATTTTTATTTGCGCCATCACTTACCTGGATGGGCAACCTAGATGTAGCCATTAAACAGGCAAAGGAGTCACATAAACAAATTCTAGTCAATTTCTCGGGATCTGACTGGTGTGGGCCATGCATTAGGCTTAGAAAAGAAATTCTCGAAACGGAGACTTTCGAGAATTATGCTGGCAACCATCTGATTCTTGTTCGCGCAGATTTCCCCCGGCAAAAGAAGAATAAACTTCCATCGGCACAAGTAAAGCTAAACGAAGCCATGGCCGAAAAGTACAATCCGGATGGAAAGTTTCCTTATACTATCCTTTTAGATGAAAAAGGCAAAGTGATACGGGCTTGGGATGGATTTCCCGATGAAAGTCCGTATCAATTTGTAACAGAAATTGTCAAATCACAGTATACTAAATAACCTGGTGAGCGAACTAGTGTCTTGCATTAGAGTGGTCAAACTTATGGGAAACCGTTTTGAGTTTACAGCAATCTGCACCCATATGGAGGTTGGTGATGCTGCCATTGCTGCCAGTATTATTGAAATTCAGCGTATAGAGAATTTGCTCAGTACATTTAAAGAGACCAGCCAGGTTAACTTGATCAACCAATTTGCAGGAATTAAGGCAGTTAAAGTGGATAAAGAAGTGATTGGTTTAGTCCTGCGTTCCTTAAAGATATCAGCCATTACACAGGGTGCTTTTGATATTACTTACGGATCAATTGATAAACGGTTATGGAATTTTGATGTGGGTATGACATCACTGCCAGATAAAGAGACGGCGTTAAAATCTGTTAATCTGATTAATTTTGAAAACGTAATCGTCAATGTGATAGATTCTACCGTACTGCTTAAAAACAAAGGTATGCGCATTGGATTTGGAGGTATAGGAAAAGGCTATGCAGCAGACAGAGCCAAACATGTAATGGTGAATTTGGGTATAGAAAGTGGAATTGTTAATGCAGCCGGAGATTTAATTACCTGGGGTTCGCAATCCGATGGTAAGGCCTGGACTATTGGCATCGCTGACCCTAACCAAAAACACCAGGCTTTTTCTGCTTTGAGCATTAGTAATATGGCCATAGCAACATCTGGAAACTATGAAAAATATGCTGTAATTGATGGCAAAAAATATTCACATACCATTGATCCAAAAACAGGCTTACCAGTTACGGGCATAAAGAGCGTTAGTATTATCGGTCCGAGCGCTGAGCTTGCTGATGCATTAGCTACTCCAATTGTAGTAATGGGAGTAGCGGTAGGATTGGATCTAATTAATCAACTTGATAATGTTGCCTGTGTGATCATTGATGATGGTGACCATGTTTATACTTCTAAAAATATTAATATAAAATACTGATATGAGATCTTCAAAAAGTGCACTGAATTTATTGTGTTATGCCCTAACGCTGATGAGTCTTTTAAATGCTTGCAGTACAGTTAAACCTTATCAAAAAAACAAACTGAATGATTCTGAAATGGCTCTTTCTGCCAGGAAAGTGCAAAAATTTGAGCAGAGTTTTCAGCTTTATCGTGAAGGGGCATCTGGCGCGAATGGGGGTAAAAGCGGTGGTGGATGTGGCTGTAATTAATATAAATCATGAGAAAGATTTATTTACATGTAATCATGCTTTTCTTGGGTGTTTTAGGTGCCCAAGGTCAAATTAAATTGAAACCCGTTCCGGCAGACAGCAGTAATTACCAGAGTCGCAAGCTAAAGATTGATGAGATAAATCTGGTATCTGCTTATTATAATCAGTCAGGCAACAATTCTGCAGTTACAGGAGGTATCGGTACAGAGAAGTTAAGTGATTTTGCGAATACATTTGACCTACAGTTATCCAAGTTCAATAGAGTAGGTAAAAAGAACACATTTCTATTTGAACTTGGAATTGACCATTATACATCTGCTTCTTCTGATAAGATTGATCCTAATAGTATTTCTTCTGCTTCTAGGGCAGACACCAGGATATATCCTTCCTTAAACTGGACGCATTCCAATGAATCTACAGGCAACTCGTTTGGATTTACTGGCTCTTATTCAGGCGAATTTGACTATCAATCTATGGGTGCTGGGTTCAATTTGACCCGCTTATCTGCCAATAAGAATACTCAGTTTGATTTTAAACTTCAGGCCTTTTTGGATACCTGGACGGTGATTTTACCTGTGGAGTTGAGAACAGGAGATCAAGGGTCTGGTTCTAGGGGAGATTCCAGGGGAAATGAAACTAGTCCACGCAACTCATTTAGTTCGTCTTTCTCAGTTTCCCAAGTAATTAATGACAAACTACAGGCAGTGATTCTTGTAGAGCCTTCCTTTCAAAAGGGTTTATTGGCCACTAAGTACCAACGTGATTATTTCACAGATGGTTCCCTACAAGCGGAAACATTGCCAAATAAAAGATATAAATTACCAATTGCAGCACGGCTAAATTACTTTGCAGCTGATCATATCCTGGTAAGAGCATTTTATCGTTATTACATGGACAATTGGGGAATTCGGGCTCATACTGCAGAGCTGGAAATTCCTATAAAACTGAGTTCCTTTATTTCTGTCAGCCCTTTTTACCGGTACAATAAGCAAATAGGCACTAGGTATTTTGCGGAATATGGACAACATTTACCTGGAATAACCTATTTTACCAGTGATTTTGACCTATCTACATTGAATAGTGATTTTTATGGAGCTGGAATTAGACTTTCGCCGCCAAAAGGGGTTTTTGGCTGGCAGCACCTGAATATGCTCGAATTGCGTTATGGGCATTATACAAGATCTACCGGTTTGGCATCAAATATCATTTCACTAAATCTTAGGGTAAAGTAAAATGAATTCGATTATTTTTATCCATTTTAAAAATTTATAGCAAATAACTGACGTAAAACCTACACCCGTAGCCAGTAATAACTGTAAGATTTAAAAACATTGGTTTGCCATCCTTTTATCTTATTTTTGTTTACTCTGATTCCTGAAAAACATGAATAATAAATCTCCAATAGAAAAGATAATAGCACCTGTTAACAGATTTATACATTTGGAATACACCAGCGGAATTGTATTGTTGATTACCGTGATCGTAGCCATAATTTGGGTCAATTCTTCATGGCATGAAATGTACCATCATTTATGGGAGATCAACTTTTCTGTAGGTTTCGATACTTCTATTCTTAATCTTCCTTTGCACGTTTGGATCAACGATGGGCTTATGGCTATTTTCTTTTTTGTTATCGGACTAGAACTTAAAAGGGAATTTATAGATGGAGAATTGTCTTCCTTCAGGCAGGCATTGTTGCCTATGAGCGCTGCTTTTGGAGGAATGATAGTGCCGGCTTTGATTTATTATGCAATTAATAGAGGTACAGATGCGGATCATGGATGGGGCATTCCGATGGCTACCGATATTGCTTTTGCTTTAGCATTACTATCTATGGCAGGGAAACAAATTCCTTCTTCTGTCAAAATTTTTCTATCGGCTCTTGCAGTAGCAGATGATTTGGGTGCAGTGTTGGTGATTGCTTTTTTTTACACGTCAGGTGTTAATTTCACGGCTTTGGGTGTTGCTGGAATTTTCTTAACCGTTTTAATTGCAGGGAATAGGCTAGGGGTAAGGAGTAGTATGTTTTATCTCATTATAGGTATTGGCGTATGGATTGGCTTTTTGCTTTCTGGTGTCCACGCCACAATTGCTGGAGTACTCGTAGCCTTTACTATTCCTGCCACTACAAGAATCAACGAAGTAGTTTATTCAGATAATCTTAAAAAATTAACGCAGAAATTTGAACAGGAGATTCCAAACAATAGTACACTGACCACTCCTCAGCAACATGAGACCATTCAGCATGTTAAAAATCTTAGTATGGCTGCCGAAACGCCACTGCAAAAAATTGAACATGCTTTACATCCCTGGGTAGCTTTCGGCATCATGCCGCTGTTTGCATTGGCCAATTCTGGAATTGTGATTGGTGCGGATTTTCTTACATCAGTGATAAACCCAGTTTCAATTGGTGTAACATTAGGACTTGTAGTAGGCAAGTTTATCGGCATCTTATTTTTTACATGGTTGATAGTGAAAACAGGGATGGGTACATTGCCTCAAGGCGCAAACTGGCGGCACATTACAGGGGTAGCATTACTTGGTGGAATTGGATTCACGATGTCGCTTTTCATCAGCGGACTAGCCTTTAAAAACCCCGAATTTGTAGATCAGGCCAAATACGGGATACTCATCGCTTCTATATTAGCAGGTGTATTGGGAATTTGGATATTAAAAACCGGGCAGAAGAAGGAATCTTCCGACATCCGGTAACAAGAATCTTTCGTAATTGTATTACCTTTACCATTGTAAATACCAATAACAAACATAATCCTTAAATGATCATCACTATCTTAACACGATTTTTCTCTTTTAAACTATGAAAGACTGGCAAGAAGTAATTGATTCCGGGTTATTAGATTTGTATGTGCTGAATGAAACCACTACTGAGGAGAATTCATTTATTGAGCTACTTACCTCCACACATCCTGAGATTCGTAAAGAAATTGAGGCGATTGAAGTTGCGCTTGAACGTTATGCGCTCCATCAGGCCATCACACCTGATCCCATTATTAAACCTTTTTTGCTCGCAACTATTGATTATACCGAACGTCTAAAATTGGGAGAGCCTATTCTTATTGCTCCTTTGTTGAGTGAGCAGTCTAGAGTTGATGATTATAGCGAGTGGCTGGCAAGAGATGACATGCGAGCCCCGACTGATTTAGAAGATGTCTTTGCAAAAATTATAAGCTATACTCGGGAGGTCGTTTCGGCAATCGTATGGATTAGATCCATGGCACCAAAAGAAGTTCATGATCATGAGTATGAAAGATTTTTAATTCTGGAAGGCAGCTGTGATATTTATGTTGAGCATGAAATCTTTAGTTTGACAGTTGGAGATTATTTTGAGATACCACTTCAAAAGACACACCATGTTCAGGTTACTTCCAAGTTTCCTTGTAAGGTTATTTTACAACGGGTTGCAGCCTGAATTACATCCCCATTGAATTCATTTTCACTTTCTCTCTATCTTCCTCTGATCTAATGCTGGAAAATCAGTCGACATAACTTGTTTATTTTGGTTGTAAGGAATAAGTGGTCATATCGTCTAATGCTATAAAGAATGAAACCCATCACTATTTATGAAAATAATTAAAGAAAAACATTCTTTGCTGATGCGCTGGACGCACTGGGTAAATTTCCCTGTATTATTGATTATGATTTGGAGTGGTTTGTTCATCTATTGGGCAAATGATGCCTATGGGATATCTATTTTTGGGTTTAGCCTATTCAAATTCTTTCCTAAATGGTTCTATGATTATTTTCATATTTCTCGGAGATTGGCTGAAGGAATGGCATTTCATTTTTTGTTTATGTGGGTCTTTTTCATAAATGGGCTGCTTTATATTGGCTATACGATCCTATCTGGAGCATGGCGGGAACTTCTGCCCAAGAGGGGTTCATTTAAAGAAGCATGGCAGGTTTTGCTTCATGATCTGCATATCAGGACAACTCTTCCTCCTCAAAAAAAATATAATGCTGCACAACGAATAGCATATACGGCAATTATTTTGATGGGCTTCGGGTCGGTATTTACCGGTCTGGCTATTTATAAACCTGTTCAATTTTATTGGATTTGCTGGTTATGTGGAGGTTATCATGTAGCAAGAATTCTTCATTTTGCGTTCACAATAGGTTATGTTCTATTTTTTGTTATCCACGTTTTACAGGTTGTCCTTGCTGGATGGAATAACTTTCGATCTGTAGTTTCCGGATTTGAGGTAGTGGAAACAGCTATAGAAACTGAACAAGAAATTGCAGTTGAAAATTCCCAAACAAATAATAGCGATGGAAAACAAATCTAAGGAAAGTTCAAAAATTCCACCTACGGTGGACCAAAAGATCAAGAGACGAAATTTCATTTCTTTTGGTGTTTTCTTTGCTGCCAGCACGGGCGCTATTGCTGGCTGGGAATGGCTTTTAAAGTCTCCAAAAGAGAAGTTTGGAATTACAGGTGGTACCCGGGTGCCGTTAAGAAGAGCATTGAATAAGACAGAGCTTTTCTTTAGAAACTTCTTCAGTAATAATCACCTGGTGAAAACCTATCCTGCCGAAATGGCTGCTAAACAGGTGCGCATAAATAGTTTAATCGGAATAGAGGAAGATCTGCATTTCGATCCGCAAAAATGGAAGTTAAGTGTGTTGATCAAAAACGGAGAAAGCTTGAATATTAATTTGGAGGAAATCAAATCACTCCCGAAAACCGAGATCATTTACGATTTTAAATGTGTAGAAGGATGGGACCAAATCCAGCATTGGGGTGGTGTTAAGTTGAGCGATTTTTTGAATCATTTTAAATTAGACGAAGAAATTAAAAAACAATATATGGGACTGCAAACCCCCAATGGAAAATATTACATTGGTTTGGAAATGCAATCCGCACTTCATCCTCAAACGTTGTTGGCCTACGAAATGAATGGTAAACCATTGGCTAACGAACATGGTGCACCGCTACGTTTAATTATTCCTGTGAAATACGGAATTAAAAATCTCAAGAGAATTGGTACTATGTCTTTTAGCAACAGTAGACCAAAGGACTACTGGGCAGAGCATGGTTACGATTATTATTCAGGACTTTAATGGGTTCTACAAGTTAATTATACATGATGTCATGAAAACAGGAATCATTATAACCACAGTATCACTTTTCGCGTTGTTCGGAACTGCATCTGGTTTATCAAATAAAAAAAATGTAAAAACTGAGTCTCCAGGCTTTGCGGTTGTGGAACTGTTTACTTCTGAAGGTTGCTCCAGTTGTCCTCCGGCAGATGCGCTGGTTAGCAGAATTGCCAAGGAGTATAGAGGTCAGCAGGTATTCATTCTAGCCTTCCATGTAGATTATTGGAACCGTCTTGGCTGGAAGGATCCATTTAGCAACGCCGACTGGTCTGCCCGGCAATACCAATATTCCAAATTCTTACACGAACCTCAGGTCTACACACCTCAAATTGTAGTAAATGGTAGATCTGCGTTTGTTGGTTCTGATGAGAAGATGCTTCGGAATAGTTTAAAAGATAACTTGGCGAACAGAAAAAATGCGCAATCTTCAATGAAGGCAACTATAGAAAATAATTTGATCAAAGTGGTTTTTGAGACTAGTTATTTAGGAAACAATTATCGTGTAAACGTAGCATTGGTGCAAAAGAATGGTTTCTCCAAAGTACAAAGAGGCGAAAACCGCGGACTTAGTTTATCACATGTTCAAATTGTAAAAGAATTAGCTGTAAAGCCATCTCTTACTACTTCATCATTGTTAACGCTTAATTTTGAAGCTGGATCCAAGTCAGAAGATTTTGAACTGATTGGATTTGTTCAGGATAACAAGACCGGAGAAATTATTGCTGCAACGCGGCAAAATCTATAACCCTTAAAAGCTAATGTTATGCAGATTCTTTATTTCTGCCATTACAAAAGTGCTATGTGTGCTTCCAATGCTTTCTACTGAACCTAATTTGTTAAAAACAAAATCCTGATAATGTTTCATATCCTTGGCAAACACCTTGAGTATAAAATCATAATCACCCGAGATATTATAACATTCTACTACCTCATCAATTTTTAAAATGTCTTTCACAAACTGATGACCAATGGTCTTGTCATGCTGTTTCAGCTTAATGTTGCAAAACACAATAAACCCCTGGCTAAATTTGTTGGGATTTAATACCGCAATATATTTTTTAATATACCCATTGCTTTCCAGTCTCTTTACCCGTTGGAGAACCGGGGAAGGAGAAAGATTTACCTGGGTTGCCAGCTCTTTTATGGTGTGATTTGAATTATTGCCTAAAATCTTTAGGAGTAACAAATCTGTCTGATCTAAATCTTCCATAGAATAATATTCTTTTACGGTAGCAAATTTAATGTATTAAAAGTAATTTATGCTGATGATTAGTATTAATAAAGATTAAATAGCTTATTATTTTAAATAAACATTGTATTAAATCTTCATATATACCTTTACTTGAAATTTATAACTTATTTTAAAAAGTTGACTATATGCAAACACACAACTTAGGCTACCCAAGAATTGGAGCCCAAAGACAACTCAAAAAAGCCTGTGAACAGTACTGGGTTAGCAAAATCAATTTGGAAGAATTGAATCAGGTTGCCCGCAAACTTAGGGAAGAAAACTGGCAGGTACAATTGGATGCTGGCATTGACATTATTCCCTGTAATGATTTTAGTTTATATGACCAAACCTTGGATATGAGTTTGCTATTGGGCGTCATTCCACAACGCTACACGCAAATACTTACCGAGGTAAAGACAAACCAGGAAACTGACCTGTATTTCGCTATGGCGCGCGGTTACCAGAAAGATGGGCTTGATATTACCGCTATGGAAATGACCAAATGGCTGGATACCAATTACCATTATCTTGTTCCGGAGTTTACAGCTAAACAAGAATTTCGGATTTTTTCGGAAAAAGTATTTGGAGAATACAATGCAGCTAAGCGGCTGCTTGGTGCAAAAGCGAAACCCGTGCTAATTGGACCCGTCAGCTTTCTTCTACTCGGTAAAGAGAAAGAAACTGGATTTGAACGTATCGATTTGATCAAACAGTTGGTGCCGGTGTATGTAGAAATTATTAACCGCCTTAGATTACAAGGTGCAGTTTGGATACAATTAGATGAACCTTGCCTTGCCTTGGATCTTTCCAAAAAAGAGAAGGAGGCATTTGTTTTTGCCTATCGCAGCATTGCCAATCGGATTAGTGGTGTTAAACTCTTTGTAGCTACTTATTTCGAGGCTTTGCTAGATAATACCCAACTAGCAGTAAACCTGCCGATTGCAGCGTTACACATAGATTTGGTGCGGGCTCCTGAGCAATTAGACGAAGTCCTGGCGCTGATACCTGAGCACCTTCAGCTTTCGTTAGGACTAGTTGATGGACGCAATGTATGGAAAAATGATTATGAAAAGTCGCTACAACTTATTAATAAAGCAGTAGAAAAACTAGGCACCGATAGGGTGATTATAGCGCCATCCTGTTCTTTACTGCACAGCCCAATTGATTTGGAGTTTGAAATTACTTTAGATTCTGAGATCAAAAACTGGATGGCTTTTGCTAAACAAAAATTGAATGAAGTTAGTGAATTGAAGCAGATCAAGGAAGGAAACATTAATCTGCTGGAACTTAATAAACAGGCCATAGAAAGCAGAAGGTCATCCAAAAAAGTGCATAAGCAAGTAGTTAAAGACCGCATTACATCTTTTACAGAAGCGGACGCATTCAGGAAGAGCGCTTTCCCTGTACGTCAGCAGTTGCACCGCGAACGTTTCAATTTTCCTCCATTTCCTACAACTACGATCGGATCTTTCCCACAAACAGACGATATCCGTCTGTTACGCTCCAAATATAAAAAAGGGGAATTTACACTTTCGCAATATGATCATGCAATTGAGCAGGCAACCATTGAGGCGATCCGTTGGCAGGAAGAAATTGGTATTGATGTGTTGGTGCATGGCGAGTTTGAACGCAATGATATGGTGGAATATTTCGGTGAGCAGTTAGATGGGTTCCTATTTACCAAAAATGGCTGGGTACAAAGCTACGGAAGCCGCTGTGTTAAGCCGCCCGTAATTTATGGTGATGTTAGTCGCCCGAGAGACATGACGGTACGTTGGAGTACTTTTGCTGCAGCACAAACTAACAAGCCAATGAAAGGAATGCTTACTGGTCCGGTAACCATACTTCAGTGGTCCTTTGTACGCGACGATCAACCTAGACAAGTTACTACCAATCAGATTGCTTTTGCAATACGCGATGAAGTATTGGCCTTGGAAGCTGCTGGTATTGGCATCGTGCAGATCGATGAAGCTGCTATTCGTGAGGGATTGCCGTTGCGTAAAGCCAAGCATCCGCACTATTTGGATTGGGCAGTTCAGGCTTTTAAGATCACTGCAGGTGGTGTACAGGACAAAACACAGATACATACACACATGTGCTATAGCGAATTCAATAATATAATTGAACATATAGCTGCAATGGATGCAGATGTGATCACCATTGAAACCTCGCGTTCGCAAATGGAATTGCTAGAAGCATTTGCCGATTTTGAATACCCTAATGAGATTGGGCCAGGTGTATATGATATTCACTCACCGCGGGTACCGAGTATGGAAGAAATGGTATCTCTTTTGGAAAGGGCGGCTGACTTATTGCCAGCACAAAACCTATGGGTGAACCCAGACTGCGGACTCAAAACCCGTAAATGGCCTGAAACTAAAGCTGCTTTAGAGAACATGGTTGCTGCTGCTAAACAGGCAAGAGCGCAAATATGCTTAAATCCTTAATGTTCGTTTCAGATGTCCGATATCAAACTAAATGTTCGATATCGGACGTTCTAATAAAACTAGTTTAAAGGTTTTAATTAGTCCTTTCAGCGCTACACTATGGAATATCCTAATGGATGCTGGGATCAAGGTCTAACCGCTTCTGGCTGGATAATGATAAAGCTTACCAGTGGAAATGCCTTTTTAATACTTTTCCTGATGCGGATGATTGCGTCATTAATATCTTCCGTATCCAGATCATCTTTAAAAGCAATGATGAGCATTAGCACAACCTCTTCCGGCGATTGATAAGTGGATAGGATATGCCTGGCCTGAATTACTGACTCGTCTTTTTGCGCAAGTGCAATAATCTTAGACTGTGTTTCTGGTGCAATTCCTTCACCCATCAATAAACTGCGGCTTTCCCTGGCAAGAATCATAGAGATGGCAACTAACAATAAACCAACAAGCAAGGAAGCTAGTCCATCCATATAAGGGAGGTTATAATGGTGACCAATAAACAAGCATGTTGCAACAGTAACTAAGCCCAATACCGCTCCGCCATCTTCAAAAAGCACCAAAAAATTTGCGGGGTTTTTGCTTTTAATAATAGCGGCCCACCAACTATCCGATCCTCGGGTTTCATTAAACTCCTTCCAAGCGATGTAAAGTGAAGAACCTTCAAAAATTACTGATAAAGCCAATACCACATAATTCCAGGTAGGATCTTTTAATTCATCAGGATGAATAATATGTGTTATACCTTGATAGATAGATAAACCACCACCAAGTCCAAATATCAAAATAGAAACGATGAAAGACCAGAAATAGAGTTCTTTACCATAGCCAAATGGCCTCAATGCATCAGCGGGTTTTTTGCTCTGGCGTATACCAAATAAAAGCAGCAATTGATTTACTGTATCCACCACAGAATGGATCCCCTCGGATATCATGGCTGCGCTGCTGCTTAACCCACCGGCAATGAATTTAGTAATTGCAATTAATAAATTGGCAATAAGAGCGCTGTATATGGTTTTTTTGGAAGTGGATTTTGACTTCATTCTTACTACTATAACAAAAACGAGGCATAAAAGATTCATCATTTTAAAAGAAATGAGTTTCTTTTTTATTTATATTTATAACACACACAATGAAACTAAATATAAAGTCACATGAAAAAATTAATTATGGCGGCACTTGTGTTGCTATGCCTTTATGCAAAGGCACAAGACAAACCGATCCGGTTAGGGGTTAAGGCAGGAGTAAACGTATCATTATTTACCAATACCATTCCGCCGTTTGATGATACCAACGGTACCCGTTACGAGTATTTTACCCGTGATGTAAGGTCTTCCGGTATGGCAGGACTTACAGCAGAATTCCTGCTTACTAAAGGATTTTCTATAGGAGCGGAAATTCTCTACAGCACCAGGGGTATGATGTATTCTGAACGAAATGATTACGTGGTTGTCGTGGATGGCAACGGCTCGAGAAATGCACGAAACAGGTTTGTGTTTGTAACGGATTACCTGGAAGTTCCTGTTACCCTCAACTATAATTTCAAACCTTCGGCAGCTCGCACCTGGATTGCTGCCTACGCCGGTTTAGCCCCGGCCATTTCAATACATAGCAAAACAAAGCTCAGGTATGCTAAAAATACCGATGGAGATGGTTACAGGGCATCAAATGAAAATGGAGCGCTCAACGATGTACGGCTAATAAACAACAATATACTTTTTGGCATACAGGCTGGTGATCACAAATCTCATGTATATGCTGATTTTAGAGGAGCATATACTTTGAGGCCCGTATTTAGTAGATCGACGGTTAACGGAAGGAACCTGGAAACAAAAATGCTAACTATGACCATTGCCGTTGGCTATAAGTTTTAAAGGATATTATTACATTAGGGAACTTAACCAAGTATCGATCTAAAATGGATAAAAAACAACTCAGAAGTCAGGGCTGGTTTGGTAAGAAAGGAAAAGATGGTTTCATCTATCGCGCATGGATGAAAAATCAGGGGATTCCTGCCCATCAGTTGGAGGGTAAGCCTGTTATAGGAATCTGCAACACCTGGTCTGAACTTACCCCATGCAATGCGCACTTTCGCGAGCTAGCAGAATCTGTAAAGAATGGCATTTATGAAGCGGGTGGTTTTCCGGTTGAGTTCCCTGTAATGTCTCTTGGGGAAACGCTTATGAAACCCACTGCTATGTTATACCGTAATTTGGTAAGCATGGATGTAGAAGAATCTATCCGGGCAAATCCATTAGATGGCGTAGTATTACTTTGTGGATGTGATAAAACTACACCCGCATTGCTAATGGGCGCTTGTAGTGTAAATATCCCTACAATAGTAGTTTCTGGAGGTCCAATGCTAACGGGTAAGTACCGTGGTAATGATATTGGTACATCAGATATATGGAATTTCTTTGAAGATAATCGCTCTGGTTTAATGAGCGACGAAGAGCTATATGTGGCAGAATCATGCCTGGCGAGAAGTCGGGGTCATTGTGCGGTGATGGGAACAGCATCTACGATGGCATGTATGGTAGAAGCATTGGGAATGTCGCTAGCTGGCAACGCAGCTATACCAGCCTCGGATTCAAGAAGAAAAGCACTGGCTCATTTATCTGGCAATCGTATAGTTGAGATGGTTAAAGAACATTTAAAACCTTCAGA
Organism: Pedobacter sp.; assembly: GCA_025351765.1. Lineage (GTDB taxonomy): Bacteria > Bacteroidota > Bacteroidia > Sphingobacteriales > Sphingobacteriaceae > Pedobacter. The sequence goes on along the minus strand of JANXVH010000120.1, from coordinate 10,224 downwards.
CATCCTTAGTAGGGTAGCGTTTGACAATGCAATAACGGTGAATGCGGCAATTGGAGGTTCTACCAATTTCATGATCCATTTGTTAGCAATAGCTGCAAGAATAGGGGTGGAGTTGAATATTGATGATTTCAATACTTCTGAACGGGGTGTGCCGCTTATGGCTAACCTTCAACCCTCTGGTAAATACTTTATGGAAGATTTCTACTATGCGGGGGGACTTCCTGCATTAATGAAAGAACTAGATCAGCATTTGTACAATGAAACCATTACAGTTACCGGGAAGCCGATTGCTGAGAATTATCGCAATAGTAATTGTTACAACCGCGATGTGATTGGTTCCATTGAAAAGCCATTTAATGAGGTTGCGGGCATCGCTGTTGTGAAAGGAAACATTTGTGAAAACGGTGCGGTAATCAAACCCTCTGCTGCTACTTCATCTTTACTAAAGCATACCGGTAAGGCTGTGGTGTTTGAGAATATTGAGGATTATAAAGATAAAATTGATGATCCAAGTCTTGATGTAGAGGAGGGTGATATTCTGGTGTTGAAAAATGTTGGACCGCGGGGCTATCCCGGTATGCCGGAAGTGGGCAATATGTCCATTCCTAAAAAGCTACTCGATAGAGGAGTTAGAGATATGGTACGTATTTCAGATGGGAGAATGAGTGGTACCGGTTTCGGTACTGTAGTGTTGCATGTTTCACCTGAGGCTGCAATTGGAGGAACACTTGCCATTGTGCAGAATGGCGACGTGATTACGCTTGATGTTCAAGCAGGAACCATCAACTTAGAAGTAACTGATGAAGAAATTGCAAGGCGAAAGGCTAAATGGTTTGCAGCGGATAAGATAGCGCCAAGAGGATACACACATCTTTATCAAATGCATGTAGAGCAAGCACATTTAGGTGCCGACTTCGATTTTTTAAAGGGAAGTTCAGGAAGTGAAGTAGTTAAGGATTCACATTGATACGACACAATTTATGGAACAAAATAATTTTGAGGGTAAAGTTGCCATTGTTACCGGTGCGGGCAAAGGTATAGGATACCAGATTGCGCTTGAGCTTGCTAAAAATGGTGCGCAGGTAGTTATCAACGATAGTGATGAAGCACTAGTCAATGGTGCTGCATTAAATATTAATAAGATATACCCAGATAAAGTATGGCCAATAGCCGGTGATGCAGGAAACATAGAGTTAGTACAACGACTTGTTGATGAAGCGGTTTCTGCTTTTGGTAAACTCAATATCATTGTTGCTAATGCCGGTATAACGCTTTTTGGAGATTTCCTTACTTATGAACCTGAGGATTTTCAAAGGGTGATGAATGTGAATTTGCAGGGAAGCTTTTTTCTGGCACAACGTGGTGCAAGGCAAATGATTAAGCAATTGTCTGGCGGCAGCATTTTATTTATGTCTTCCGTTACCGGTCAGCAGGCCCATAAAGATCTCGCAGCATACGCTATGACCAAAGCCGGGTTGCAGATGTTGGCCAAAAACCTGGTTATTGAGCTTTCATCTTACGGAATTACTGTTAATGCTGTTGCACCCGGTGCAACACTTACAGAGCGTACTTTGGAAGACGAGGATTATAAAAGCACATGGTCCAGAATTACACCTATGGGTAGGGCTGGAACAGTTGAAGACGTTGCCAGTGCAGTATTGTTTCTCGTATCTCCGCAAGCCAGTCAGATAACAGGACAGACGCTCGTTGTTGATGGTGGTTGGAGCGCCGTAAGTATCTCGCCATTTTAAGATGGAAACTACTTCAATTACACTGGTAAGTGCTCAAAATGCCTTGGGCGAATCTCCATTTTGGCATGCCAGAAGAAAAAGTATATTTTGGGTAGACATAGAAGCAGGCTTACTTCAGGAGGTAATGTTAAGTACTAAAAAGGTTATTCAGTGGGATTTGGGCAGGCGCGTGTCTTTGATTATTGAGGGTAAAGAAGATGAATTGATTCTGGGTACACAAGGAGGGCTCATGAGTTTTAGTCTTAACAGCCAGCTTACAACCCTGCTTTTGCCACTGGAAGGAAATTTGGCCGATCGCAGGTGTAACGATGGTCATTGCGATAGCAAAGGGCGACTTTTTGTGGGTGTTATGGATGCACATTGTGCAGATGGATGTGGTAGTCTTTACAGAGTAGATGGGAACTTACGCGTCACTAAAATACTGAGCCAACTTACTATTCCAAACGGATTAGTATGGTCTGCAGATTATACTAAAATGTATTTTATAGATACACTAACCCGCATTGTTAAATGTTTTGATTACAATATAGCTGAAGGCACAATTGTAAACGGACAGGCGGCGATTACGGTTCCTGAAGAGATGGGATTACCCGATGGTATGACCATTGACGAAGAAGGAATGCTTTGGATAGCTTTGTATGGCGGGGCTGCTGTCAGTCGTTGGAATCCGGAAACTGGTCAACTTCTTAAAATTATAAATATTCCTGCGCTACATGTTACCAATTGCTGTTTTGCAGGGGAAAATCTGGATCAACTTATTGTAACCACAGCATCAGAAAATTTAAGTGCAGATCAGCTGGAGCGGTATCCACAGTCTGGTAATTTATTCTTTATTAAAAATCCTGGGGTAAAAGGCATTAAGCCGTTTGCATTTAAAAGAGAACCATACTAAAATTTCAGTTCATAAACCTTAGACCACATCTTGCCCGTAAAGTAGGTTTTCTTGGTAGCTTCATCGTAAGCGATCCCATTCATCTCCATCGCCCTTGGGTTATCTGTCCGTTCTACATTAACAATAGGGCTTAAGTCCATATTTCCCACAATATTTCCAGTTGCCGGATCAATCTTTACTACATAATTTGTAAGCCATAGATTGGCATAAATGAACCCATCAATAAATTCAAGTTCATTAATCATTGTTACAGGCTCACCATATTTTTTTACAGTAAGAATTTTTGTAGGCTTTAGGTTTTCCGGATCCAGGTAGGTAAGACTACTGCTGCCATCGCTCATAATGATACTTGTGCCATCGGTAGTTAAGCCCCATCCTTCCGGGTTCGCATACTTGAAATCGCCCAGCTTTTTAAAGGTTTTTGCATCATAAATAAAACCCTGCTGATTTTTATAGGTGAGCTGATACAATTTATCCTTTACGATGACGATGCCTTCTCCAAAATAAATGGATTTGTCCAATTCGACTTTGACATCAAGTTTACCAGTTTTTGTATTCAAGAATCCGATCTGAGATTTAGCTTTAGGTCGATCACTTGGAGACCCAGTGCTTTCTAAAAACTGACCATTATGTATAAAAAATCCCTCAGTAAAAGAAAGTGTGTCATGCGGAAATGTCCCCTTAAGCTGAAATTCAATATTCTGTATTTCTGCGGTTGCCGGAGTTGCAGTTGTTTTTGCAGTGTCCTTATTATCATTTTGGCAACTTTGAAAAGCAACCGTTAATATTACGGCGATGATCAACCTAATTTTCATTCGATAAATCTAGTGAAATTAGATTAATTTAAAAGTGTATTTTCCAAACCTAAGTTGATTGAACCTCTTTGTTGCTCTAACTTTTAATGTTGATTGTTGTATAACTTAAATAGGACTTTAAGTGTCAATCTCACTAGTCAACGTCTGCATTTCTAATAACCAATCTCTTGCACACTCACCTTTTCTCCCAAAAGATTATCAAATACTAAATGTAAGCAGTTTATATAATTAGAATTGTGATTTGAATCGTAATTATCCTCATATAGCCGTAAGCCAATTTTTCTAGACGAGCTATTTTCAAGAGGCATGAAGTACATAGTTTCAGGGGCCGCTTCTACCAATGCTTCTACTGCATCAAAGAATTCTTCATTCCCAGCAGCTGTTATAATTAAATCCTGTTTTTCATCTGGCATGCCACCAATCTCGAAATACAAATTCTCACAGTACAGATGTAATTGCTCCAGGAAATCGTTTAAAATCCCCTCTTTTTTGTCTTCATCCTCAATTTGATTAAGAAAAAAATATTTTGCATCATTCTGTTTAAACCAATTCCAGAATACATGCTCGTCTTTCATTCATTAATATTTTTATATGTCTTAACGAATGTAAAATGCAAATTTATATTTACCTAACTTTCATTGTGTCTATTGCCGGGTTAATATTAAGTTTTCTTGTCTGTTATCCCAGAAGAAAAGTAATCCTATAAATCTTTTTGAATCTCATAAAAGACACTGGATTGTGCTACAATTATCGCTTTTCTTACATTAGGCAAATCTGTTTCTGGAACTATCATAGGCATTGCTGATACCGCTTTTAGCAATTTCTTTGTTTTCTTAATAGAGCTTATGGACGCTGAGATACCCCAGTTATTTGTAATAAAAATTAATAGAGGTCACTCGTTAGTTACCTATAATTTGTGTTTGATAAACCTTGTCATTTTCAACCATTTTTTTGATAAGGATGTTGAATATTGTTTCCTTGCTGTTTGATCGGTTAATTCTGAAGCAGAATTCATCAAAATACCTATTTATATGTTTTCCACTTACCCACGAATAGGTCGTTCTTATCCATGATTTTACCTGATGGATCATCGTGTGAAGGGCTTTAAAGCTCATCCCGTTATCACTAACTATTTGATCTATATTATAGTCCTTGGAGATTGGCCTGTATCCACGCCACTCATCGGTGGTAACGTTCGCCTGCTTACTGATGTGTTTGTCAAATATGCCCTTGAGGGATTTACTGGAGAAATCATCGATCTTTAATGCGTAGAAGCGTTTCACCTTGCCTGCTTGGGTAAGTTGTACAGCACATACCGCTTTTTTCTTCTTACTGGAATAGCTTCTTCCCTGCTTTCCAGTTTCTTTTCCTCCAACTACAAATTCATCTATGTGTACATCTCCGTCCATGGGATTATTCCCGCTGGACTTCATCGCCTCCCTTATTTTATGCATGAAAAGCCTTGCTGTATTCTCGGTCACACCGTAGCGAACACTAATATAGCTCGCAGAAAGGCTTTTGGTACTAGTGGACATCTCGAAACAAATAAAGAAAGCTTTCCGCAAACCAAATTTAACTTTATGGAACAGCGTATTTGAGCTGGAGCTCTCGATGTGGCTACAAAGGTTGCATATCCTGGAAAAATCTTTCCGTATCTGGCTTCTGCCATGGCTACATTTCTTGCAGTGATAACCAGATCCCCACTTTATTTCAGATAGATATTTTTTGCAATCATCATCCGTTTTGAACCTATCGCTAAACTCTAGGAGGTTCTGTCCCTTAAATATATCCATTTGAAAGCTGTTTTAATACTTAAATATAGGTATTTATCTGCTGACCTCTATAATTCTTATTACACGGATGAAGGTTTGAAGCGTAGAGCCGACCAACTGGCTCAATTAATTGAGAAAGATTTGGAAAACATTGATTCATTGGTGAAGCGATGGCATGAACTTCATCAGCCCTGGAAAACCGATTGGAGAGGAAACGTTGCTAATAGAAGCGTATAAAATCTATAGTTTGCGATAATAATTCTAAATCCTCAATCACTCAATATCTTCCCCCCACCTCGCGCAAATCTTCAGACTTGTGTGAGGAAGAAGGTAAAATGGCAGGTTTTTGTTTATTAGTTTTTTAAACAAGGTTACTGGTGATTCATCAACTAGCTTAAGTATTAAGCAAACATCAATTAAGTGCTTTTGAAACCATATTGATCAAGGTCGTTGGCAACATCCAGCGACTTTTTTTATTTTCTTATTTTATGCAATTTGTGGCAAGTCATAAGATAAATCTTGCGATTGTGTTTGGAAAACGTAGTATTTCCGTAGAAGCCATATTCACTAAAAGTACCAACCACGGCTACTGTATATAGTGCCAGCGGATACGATGGGTCAGATGCTTCAATCGATTCCACCAAGTTTAAACGTAAGCAGCCTACCATGTACATCTTTTAAATAACTTCCACGATGTTTTTCTTTGCATAAAAGAAATATATGAGAACATTAGAAGAAAAAATGTTAGCTGTTGCGGCTTGGCGTAGCAGTGAACTTAGCCAGAACGAATATTGCAAGACCCTTGGGCTGAAACGTACCACTTTCGCTAACTGGGTATCCCGGAACAAACGTAAAAAAGTTGCTTCCAATTTTGTCAGGGTTACCGTTCCTGCTGTTATGAGTTCGAAAGTTATTGAGAGGTTGTCTCCCCAAACGGGGTAATTATAAAGGCCGCCAGTGATGACCTGAAAATGCTATCGCATTTAATAAAGCTGTACTAGCCATGTTTTCCTTAAGTTCCTCTCATATTTACCACCTTTATAAATCCGCTTGCGACATGCGTAAAAGTTTTGACAGGCTCTGTGGGCTGGTCAGCTCCGAGCTGGGAGCCTCTGCTACAAATGGGGATGTGTTCATTTTTCTTAATAAAAATGGAACACGCATCAAGCTTCTTCATTGGGAGCATGGAGGCTTTGTACTGTATTACAAAAGACTTGAAAGCGGTACTTTTCGCCGTCCCTGCAAAGATGGTAATATGATATCCTGGAGCGATCTGGTTCTAATGGTTGAAGGAATACATGTGGTACGGAGCGTAAGGAAAAAACGATATTCATTAGCATAAAAGCGCACTTTTAACTTGCCTAAGCCACTGCTTTTTTGTATTTTTATGGTATGGAAACGGCACTGGAAAACCTATCAAAGGAAGATCTTTTAAAGATTATTTCCGCCCGCGACCAGGTTATTTCCGAGCATAAAAAAGTCATTTCCGAGCATGAAAAAGTGATGTTCAACAATGAAACTGCCATTCTTGAACATCACAGTACCATCTCGGCACTGGGTGAGGAAGTAGACTACCTGAAGGCGCAGATTGCCATGTACAAGCGCATGCAGTTCGGACAGAAGCGTGAACGCTTTGAAGGTGATCCAAACCAGGCTATGCTTCCCTTTGAGGTCCCTGTTCAGGCTGTTCTGTTACAACTGGAAGAGCTCAAAGAGAAGATAGAATATGTGCGCAAGCGTCCAAACCACCCCGGACGCGCAAAGTTGCCATCGCGTCTTCCCGTAGAAGAGATTGAGATCCATCCTCAGGGTGATCTTACCGGAATGGTGTGTATTGGAAAAGAGATTACCCAGGAACTGGAATGTGAGCCGGCACGCTTTTTCATCAAACGTTATATACGTTTCAAGTACACAGGAAAAAATGGCGAAGGGATAAGTATTGCTGAACTACCGGAGCGTGTTATAGATAAAGGGATTCCAGGAGCTGGGTTACTGGCCTCAATAGTTACCGATAAGTACGTAGATCACCTTCGGCTTTACCGGCAGAAACAGCGATTTGCCAGGGAGAATATCCAGATCCCATCTTCTAGGATCGAGGGTTGGACAAAACAGGCACTCGAAAAGCTGGATCCGCTCTACCACCAGCTAATCTTCGATATAAAAGCAAAGGGCTATTTGCAGGTAGATGAGACGCCAATAAGAGTAATGGACAGTGATAAAAAAGGCGCTTTCCACCAGGGATACTATTGGGTATATCATTCTCCATTGGATGGTACCGTACTATTTGATTATAGCCCCACCCGTGGCAGCAGTGCGCCCGTACCAATCCTGGGTAGCTTCAAAGGCTACCTCCAGACAGAAGGATATTCCGTTTACCTAAAATATGCGCAAAGCAAGGATATCACACATCTGGCCTGTTGGGCACATGCTCGTCGTGAGTTTGAAAAAGCATTGGATAATGATAAACCAAGGGCTGAAAAAGTGTTACTGATGATCCAAAAGCTATATGCTGTGGAGCGGGAGATTAGGGAAAAAGGTCTAACTACGAATCAAGCTAAGGAGCGCCGTCTAGAGGAATCACTAGAAATAATAAATGATCTTGGTAAATGGATCTTTGAACAGATCAAGATTGTATTGCCCAAAAGCCAGATTGGAAAGGCAATGGCTTATGCTAATGCAAGATGGGATGCACTGAGTGCATATCTTTATGATGGTGCACTCCAAATTGATAACAATCAAGTTGAAAATGCCATAAGACCTGTGAGCCTGGGAAGAAAAAACTATCTCTTGGCCGGAAGCCACGAAGCAGCGAAACGCTCCGCTATGATCTATTCTTTTTTTGCCATCTGTAAAAAACATGAGGTAAATCCCCATAAATGGCTCAAATACACACTGGAAAATATCATGTCGATAAACCACAAAAAAATTACAGATCTCCATCCGCAGAACTTTAAAAAAATAACTGCTTAATCAAATATGTAGTTCATAGGCTGCATACATGCGATTTGCAACAAAAAAACAAAGAAGGGGATGAAAAAATAAAAAATCGGGTTGCGTGCGAATGTTATAACATTATTTCTATATTAGCGCCTATATAAATATTATGTAATAACATGAAAACTAATATTATAAACATAGGAAACAGCCAGGGAATAATACTTCCCTCAATGCTTCTAAGACAATTAAAGTTAAGTAACAGATCTACTGTAGAGCTCGAAATCAATAATGGAAGCATTATTATTAAACCTGAACCACGTCAAGGATGGGCAGAGGCAGCAAAGCAGATGAATGCTGCAGGTGATGATCAACTTTTATTAGGTGATTATCCAGATGAGTTCGAAAAAGACGAATGGACATGGTAAAAGTTCATCAGTATGAAGTTTATTGGATTGCTCTAGACCCTACCCAGGGAAGTGAAATGGCTAAGACCCGACCATGCGTAGTGGTAAGCCCGGATGAAATGAATGAATTTTTAAAAACTTTGATCATTATTCCAATTACATCTACCATTAAAACTTATCCCTGGCGCATATCCTGTATTATTTCCAATAAGCAAGGTTCAATCGCCACCGACCAGATAAAAGTAATAGATAGGGCTCGGATTGGGTCTAAAATAGGTAAGCTGTCTAAAAGTGAAGTAGGGCTTTTAAAGGATGCTTTACATAAAATGTTAATCGATTAATTTTTTTAGTTTTTTTTTATTAAAAAAACGACTAAATCATAGATTTTACGAATGTTCTGAAAGATTTCAACCAATTGGAAAGTATTTGTTTAGTAAACATGTTTAAGGTAATAAATTTTAGAATGATAACAAGCCTTTGACTTTCGTTTCAAACCATTCCAATAAACCCTGGATACTTAGTAAGCGCAGACAGGTATTATCCTTATTGCACCGTTTAATGATAATTAGTCGGTAATAATGTAATGCGTACTTTAATTCAATCTCGAATAATTTTTGTACCATTTAGAAAATGTTTGGTTAGTTTTACAGAGCAATTTTCACTAAAAAGATCTAAGCTTAAATGAATTTTAGTAACATACAGAATGCTATTGTTCTTGACCAAATGGTCGAAATACCCAAAGGAACCATTCAATTACGAGATGACAGAATTAAAGAGAAGTGGGCTGTCGAAATTGAGCCTTTTTTACTTTTAAAATTTCCAGTAACACAGGATTTATATTTTGAAATAACCAATGAAAATCCAAGTACTTTCAAGGGTAATCGTTTGCCAGTTGAAACTGTGACATTTAAAGAAGCTGTGACTTTTTGCAATAAACTTTCGGAGCGGAACTGCTTAACACCTTGTTATGTTGTTCAAATTGATAACGAAGAAATAATCTTTGACAAATCAGCGAATGGATTTCGTTTGCCAACAGAGGCGGAATGGGAATATGCTTGCAAAGCAGGGGCCACAGGGATCAGATACGGTGAGTTAGAATTGATTGCTTGGTATAAAGATAACTCGGAAAACAGAACACATAGCGTTGGACAAAAGATGCCAAATGAGTGGGGACTTTATGATATGTTTGGGAACGTTTGGGAATGGTGTTCAGACCTATACGACACAGAAGTTTATGGTTCTTACCGTATTTTTCGTGGGGGCGGTTTTTGTGACGTCGAAAGAAGCGTAATGGCAACGACACGCAGAAGAAGTCACCCATTAAAATTTAAGATTGACGACCTTGGATTTAGAATTGCTAAAAACAAATAGAAAAGAACACTGGCAATCTAACAAGCGTTTGTCACACCAGATGGGATTCCCATTATTCCCTCGTTATTTAATAATATTTTGTAATCATACATCCACGCTTTCAGCTAACACAAATCTTAGCCTATCGAACCCAACCTTTATTTTTTATTTTTGCCGATTATCATAAACTCATTCCACTAATCTAAATGTAAGCTCGCAATACGGCACATATTGACTTGCTTTGGCACCTGTTATAAATTTGGCTTCATAGAAATTTCAATATGGAGCAATCAGAAAACAAAC
>JANXVH010000003.1 GCA_025351765.1 Pedobacter sp. | reverse complement strand
ACCTAAAGAAGTGGGCTGGAAAAGATACCTGATTGGCGGAACCATATTCGGATTGGGCTGGGCATTAACAGGATCATGCCCGGGGCCAATTTTCGTAAACATTGGATATGGGTATCTTGGAATGGTAGTTGTAGCTATAGGGGCTGTGGCGGGCACTTATCTATACGGGGCTATTAAAAATAAACTACCTCATTAACTTTACCTCTATTCAGTTTTCCAGCTTATCCATTTAGCTTAAGATACTAACGGTTCTGTAAGACTTCGCCATGCGTTTATAGCTAATTAATTTTTAATTAGAATTTAATTAGGAGTTAACAGGTAGTTAGCAGGGAATTTGTCCCTGTTACGTCCCTGTTATGTCCCTGTTACCTCCCTATTACGTCCCTATTAGGTATTATTAATCTATTAACCGTAACAAACTATTACCTTAACTTAAGATTACGTTTATAAATTAATATCATATAAATATATAAAAAAATTTCTGCCGATTAGTCAACGCGGATTACATATTCATATAGGACACATTGTTCAACTTGTTGTAGGAGCTGATGTAGCCCTTTGGAGAACTACCCATCAGACTTTTAAATACACGATTGAAGTTGGTGATGCTATTGAAACCTGAATTGTAAGCTATTCCAGAAATACAGTCCTCTTTCTTATCTGCTATTAGGCTTTTACAGGCTTCATGGATCCTCACTTCATTTAAAAATGAAATGAAGTTACGCCCGATATGTTTCTTAAAGTACCTGCAAAAAGCTTGGGGTGTCATGTAGGCGACTTCAGAAACGTCTTCTAATGTGATTTGATTATTGTAGTTCTGCATAATGAAATTAAGAATTTTACTCAGTCGAACTCCTTCGCTTTCTGAAATATCAGATGAATAAACCGTCGGACAAAGCTGAGCAACTCCCTTCATCTCCTTAAAATCGTTTAGTAACTCTATAAACTTGCAAATCAGGTCAGTTCCTGATGAATTATGGAGAGAAAGTAGCTTGGCAGAGAGCTGGTTAGTATCCTTTGCAGCTATTTTAAAACCATGTTTATTTTGCTGTAAAAATGATTTTGAGTTCTTCATTTCGGGAAGGCTGAATAAAGAACCAATCAAACCTTCGGGATTGAAATAAATGGAGACAGCTCTTATAAGCACGCCATTGTCTGACACGAAGTATTTAGGATTAATTTTGAATAGGTGTGGGACATTTGCGCCGATTAGAAAAACATCACCAGCTTGAAAATTATGCATACTATTTCCGGCAATAAGCGTTCCCTCACTTTCCTGAACTAATGTGATCTGACACTCATCGTGTCTATGGAGATAAGGATGGAAATCAGGCAGATCTATATGTTTAGTAACAACACTGTTTTTATCTGGAACTAATAGTGTGAATGGTAAAATTTTCATAATGCAATTATTTGTGGTAGAAAAATGCACGAATCTTAACGATAAAACCGACATAAAACGGAATTGATGTTTAAATACGGCTAAAGATGGCTAATTTTAACATGAATTTAACAATAAAATAAAATAAACTACTTAGTTATGGAAATAATAATGATAAAAATTACATCAAGCCAGTATATTCTATAAAAAAATCAATAAAATCAGATAAATACAAAATAAAAGATCAAATAACGATAATTAACTCATTAAATTTCTTTAAAATCCTTAACGTAGAAATTAAAATGACTACTAAGTGTAAAAATAACACTAAGTGCCCTTAATTTAACTCGAAATACCGTGAAATTGGGGCTAACCGGCTAAAATTCGCCCATTGGTTGTAAAATATTGGATATACTTTTGGACTTCTGTTAACTAAGCTAACTACTAAATTTATGAATCAAAATTTTACTAAAATTACGACCAAAGTTTTATTTGGAATTTTTTTCTACCTATTAATACCTTGGCAAGCTTATGCTCAAACCAGCTTAACAGGTACTGTCCTTGATGAGGCAAAAAAACCTGTTCCGGGTGTAACCATTCTAGAAAAGGGAACCAAGAATGGAACAATGACAAACAGCGATGGAAAGTTTGCGTTAAAACCTACAAAGCCGGATGCAATAATTGAAGCAAAAATGATAGGCTATGTAACCAAAGAGCTTCCTTCAATTGGAAAAACGACACTACTCTTCAATTTAGCGGAAGACAATCAAACACTAAGTGAAGTAGTGATGGTTGGCTATCAAACCATCAGCAGAAAGAAATCAATTGGAGCCATCTCCAGTATTTCTGGTAAGGAACTGGCCAATTTACCAACTTCAAGCTTTGACCAATTGTTACAGGGTCGTCTTGCAGGGGTAAATGTGCAGAATTTTACCGGACAACCTGGCGCTGCTCCAACCGTATCTGTTAGGGGTAACACGAAGATTAGCAGCACTTACGATGAATATAATGTAATTAATGCTCCGTTATATGTAGTTGATGGAATTATACAGCCAGCAGAAGAATTCACTGCGCCAGGAGCTGGCACGGGCACTAATTATTTGGCTGGAATAAACCCTGCTGATATAGAAAGCATTGATGTACTTAAAGACGCGTCAGCAGCAGCGATCTACGGATCAAGGGGTGCAAATGGAGTGATCATGATCACCACCAAAAAAGGAATAAGCGGTGAGCCAAGAATTACGTTGGGTACGTTTGCAGGCGTTGTTGAACGGCCAAATCTTAGGGATGCTACGCTCGGTACTACAGAAAGAAGACAAAAATTAGACATATTGAATAAACAATTGACTTATGACCAATTAAGATCTTTGCCTGCAATTCTTACAGACAGTCTTAACCCTGCATATAATGCAAATACAGACTGGCAAGACCTATTTTACAAAACAGCAAAAATAACTAATATCGATTTAGGTATGAGTGGCGGTAGTGACAACGGTATCACCTATCGTTTTAGTGGCGGGTATTATGATGAGGGGGGTATTGTTAGAGGAACAGGATTTAAACGCTATTCTGGCAGGTTAACTTTAGCTGCTCGCGCTGCAAAACAAAAATTATTGATCAGTCCAATGTTTTACTTTTCCAGAACAGATAAGGCAAGGGGAAATGGGGATCCTAATGATCCATCAAATCCAATACGATTAGGTGCGGGCAATACGCCTTCTTCATTAATCAATTTATCTCCTGAGAAAGCAGCCTTTTACTTGGATCCTACAGACGGAAACCTGGACAAGAATATTGGCAATAAACTGACCACAAATTTGAACGCGACTTACGAGTTTAGTAAAAAGTTCTTTTTCAATTCACAATCGTCTTTATTGTATAATACCACAAGAAGAGACAGGAGTTTCACTAGTTTGTTAAACAATGGGCAGGGAAATGCATCCTATAGTTTCACCGATGTAAATCTGAATCCAAGAACATCAAATTATTTAACATACACCAACCAGTTTAGCAAACACATTGTAAGTTTTGTTGTAGGACAGGATTTGGAATTTACACAATACCAATCTACAACAGCTGCGGGTTACGGCGGCCCTTCAGACAATATTCAAACTGTTTCAGGATATCAACAATCAAGAATAGGTGCTGGATCGGATTATCAAGCATTTGGTCTGATTTCTTATTATGCGAGGGCTAACTATGATTACGACAGCAGATATATTGTTTCTTTAGTTGGAAGAACTGATGGATCTTCAAAATTTGGGAAGAACAATAAATGGGCATACTTTCCGTCGGCGTCAGTAGGATGGATTATTTCTGAAGAGAAATTCATGAAAGATCTAGAAAACAGCCCACTAACCCTATTAAAATTAAAAGCCAGTATTGGTAAATCTGGCAACTTACCCAGAGGAAGGGGAGAAAATTACCTTCAATACAATATATATAATGTAAATAATGGCTCTTTTAGTGGTAATTATGGCGCCACCTCTTACAATGGCGTAACTGCGATCACACCAAACTTTGTAAACGGTGCAGCCCAAAATAGCTTAAGCTGGGAAAAAACCCTGCAATGGAACATTGGTACGGACATTGAATTTAAAAATGGAAAATACGCCCTGACTCTTGAGGCCTATAACAAAGAATCAACTGATTTGCTTTTTGACGTGCTGCTACCAGTTACTACAGGTTATGATCAAGCTAAAACAAATGCCTTAGGTGTACGTAATAATGGATATGAGCTTACGCTAAGGGCCAGCCCGCTCGAAAAAGCAATTAGGTGGAATACCTCTTTCAACATTGCGTACAACAAAAACACGATCATGAACCTACCTAATGGAAACAGAGATCTTGTTTTCAATGGTGATAGATTTGATAAGTCTCACATCCTCTCTGTAGGGAACCCGCTTAACGCATTCTATTTGTATAGAACTAAAGGCGTATATTCAAGATTGACTGATGTACCTGTAAATCCACTTACAGGAGTGAAATATAGTAGCCAGGGAGAATATGCTGCTGGAGATTTCTATCTGGAAGATCTTGATGGCAACTATATGGTAGACGTTTTCAATGATGGTGTTAATCCAGACAAACTACCGGTAGGTGATCCAAATCCAAAATGGACTGGTGGTTTTACCAATAACTTTACTTATAAAAACTGGAACCTAGGTGTGTTTGCAACCTTTACTTTTGATCGCGATGTATTGAATTTATTTGATTCAGATCGTTTTTCGAATTCCCAAGATGGAAATGCTATCTATCAGTTCGCCAGCTATTCTACGCCAGACTTTAGTAAAATTAACATTTGGAAACAACCTGGTGATGTTGCAGACTATGCTAAATATGACATTGGTACCTACAGATATTATTACACGTCTGCTCAGACTTTCTTTTTAGAGAAAGGTGGCTACCTAAGGGTAAAAAGTGTTAGTTTAACTTATAACATTTTAGGAAACGCACTTAAAAAAATAGGTTTTGGCAAATTCGCAATCTACGCCACTGTGGATAACTTGGCAATGTTCCAACAATCGAAAAAATTGCCAGATGCAGAAGCCGTGAATCCTTATGGCGAATATAAGGGAACCGGATATCCTATTCCAAAAAAGTTCGTTCTAGGTCTTGATCTTCAATTTTAACACGAATAATGATGAAAAACATAATTAAAAACATAAGTATCGCAAGCTTAGCGCTGGTTGTTGCAGCCAGCAGTTCTTGCAAGAAATTACTTACACAAGAACCAAAAAACTCAACCTATCAACAAGTATTCTGGAAAACCTCATCGGATGCTAAAAGCGCTATTGCCGGCAACTATGCTTTACTGAGAAATGCTTTTACAGATAAGGAGAATAGGTATTATATGTATGGTGATGCCATTGCAAAAAACTATTTTACTATACAATACAATGGTGATGGCTTAGAGGGGATACAAAATGGCGACTTTACTTTCCAGTACAATTTAAACAGCCTTGCAAATTATACCCTTTACTATAAATCGATCGCAATGTCCAACATCGCGCTAGCGAACATTAGTAAAATGACGGAGGAGCAATTAAAAGACGCAGAGAGTCCTGCTCAATTTAAAAAGGACATGCTGGGTCAAGCTTATTTTCTACGCGCATTAGCCTATTTTTCTATTTTAAAAGTTTGGGGAGATGTGCCAATTGTAACGGAAGCTTATGAAGATCCTTTAGCAGCACCACAATTACCAAGAAGCCCTAAAGTAGAGGTAATGAAACAAGTTGAGGATGATTGCCATAAGGCTTATGAACTGTTGACTTGGTCATATTCAAATTCTGAGGATGCAAAAGTTACCGCCAACCGGGGTTCAGTTTACGCATTGTTGGCTCACCTTTATCTTTGGAGAGCTACCATGACTACGGTAACCGCGCCGCCTATCCTTACAGATGTAAACAGTGCAGATACAACAATTAATGTACTAATTGCTAAAGGAGGGTACCGTAACACCATCACTACCCCTACTGATGCCGCAAAATTCAAAGATATCTTTATTGGAAGATCAACAGAAGGCATCTTTGAATTTAACATGAGCGAAAACACTTTAGAAGGCTCTTCTTCGAATATTGGAATCCGCTTTCTAAACAATACGTACATCAACGGGTATGGAAGTGAGGGAAGGTTTTTTGTAGTGCCTAGATATTTCGCAGACAACTTTGGCGCAGACACATTAGACGTCCGCTTTAAAGAAGGTTTCGCTTTAAGAAGTTCTGCTAAACCTATTACTGTGAAATATTCTAATGTCATCTATCGCAATCCTGGTCAAAAAAGAGATCCTTATCTAAGCAACAACATGATTTTGTTTAGATTGAGTGATATGCAATTGTTGAAAGCAGAAATCGCTTTATATAAAGGAGATGCTGTTACAGCTAGAACCATCATAAATGGATTTAGGACAAGGAATAGTCCGAATCCAACATTGATCCCTGTGGGGGAAAGCGTTGATAATGTGATGAATGAATACATTAAAGAACGCGGCAAAGAACTCTACCTCGAAGGTCAATTATTCTATGACCTGTTAAGAACGAGAAAATATGGAAGGGTAGTTGACTGGCTTACTACGGACAGGTTTAACAGAGAAGGTTTTTACTTCCCTATCGATCCGGCATTATTCAAACAAAACACGAACTTAAAACAGACTCCTTACTGGTTAGGGAAAGTTTAGTTAAGCTAATGGTATTCAAAAAAAGAAAAATTATGAAAAAATATATAGGCATTTGTATTGTATTTTGTATGGTTATTCTAGCCTCATGCAAAAAAGATGAATACAAAAATGACGGAGGACTAAGTAAGGCGTACGTGGACATGACCACCTATGATTACTTAAAGTCGAACCACCAATTTGATTCTCTTGTAAAAGTAATTGACAAGGCTGGATTGAAAGATGTGGTAAATGGTGAAGTAACATTTTTCGCTACCACTAATTACAGCATCGTTGAGTATATAAAGGCTAAAAAGAATGAAAAAGCACAGCAAATAGGTAATGAGAACTTTAATTTCGGTATAAAAGACATACCTGCTAAAGAATTAAGTGATTCTATGAAGACTTACCTTTTTGCCGGAAAGATCAATAGAGAACAGATCACTGTTTCTGGAAAATTATATAATAGTTTATTAGGAGTAACACCTAATATCCAATACATGATTAAAATGAGGCGGTCATTTGAATACTCTACTTATTTGAACTATGTTGATTATGTGAACTACGTAAAAGTGATAGGCACTGTTGATGCTACTGAATTGGATCCTAAAAAGATCCCTGATGATCAAATTGATAGGGCGGTAGAGGTTCAAACTTCAGGAATCATCACAAAAACGGGTATTATTCACGTGCTCAATGGTTATCATCGTCTATTCTTTAATGCAATGCCTTTAGACTAATTAAAATCTATACAAAATGAAATTCAACTACCTAATTGGGTTCATGATGCTCACTAGCATTAGTGCCTGTAAAAAAATTGATAAGGGCTTTCAAAGTACTAATATTCGCTATAAAAACGGTGATCTAATTGCGAAACGCGGATTAAGCCTTTATCAATCTGATCAAATCAACGCAGATGGGTCTACCCCACCCTATACTTTCAAACTACTCAATTTGAGAAAACTGGATGGAACGCCTGCGCCAAAAGAGTTCACTACTGAATACGAAATTACAGTGTTCAAACCGGGTCAGTCTTTTAATGCGGAAACAGACATATCCCTAGAGTTATTAAATAAAAAAAGGGAGACCATAAAAACACTTCCGATGACTTTTAATGAGAAAAGCGGTCAACTATCCTTCAACAAAGGCTCAGCAAACATTCCATTAGGAAAATATGTTTTTGATGTGGAAATGACAAATTCAACGCGTACCGCTCTTTTTCCATCAATAGCAACTGTTGATATACAAGATCCAAAGACAGAAGATTTATTTGTAATTACGGATGCTGTGGCGAATGCTTTTAGCGATCAAACTGGGGCGGTAACTGCTCAGAAAAATCCAATCATCACCTGTACAAAAATAGCAAATACAGGCGCAAGGGCGATTTTAAAAATGGTGGATAAAAATGGTAAAGTTTTTAATCCAAAGGCAGGTGAAATCATTAAAAGAGGTGACAGACCAGTATTCGAAAACTATGCAAAATTTAATAAAGTTATTGAAACGGATACTGCTTTAATCTGCGACTTCGAAATTGCACCATTCCCGTTGGTTAAATACATTACACCTACCACAAACTGGGGCTTCTTAATGTATTACAGGATTCCAAGTCAGTTTGTGACTGTTGATGGCGCGCAGTTTACTCCGGCTAAAGGTACTTTTTCTGTAAACCCGAGGTGGTCATGGCAGTTAAAACTGGAAGGCACTTATGTAATCCAGGTGAAATTTACTGACGTAACCCATAAATAAAAATATATAGACTTAGGTTAGTAAGTACGTTAATCCTACGGCTTTTCCTGAAGAGGAAAGGCCGTTTGGATTTTAAGTCCACAGTAGAATCTAAACTATACTTGGGCTTCTAGTCTGATGTTGCTGAGCCAGTTTTTTCAGCTTTTCTATTCTCAAGAACAGAAAGATAAACCACCAAGCTTACAATTACAACTAGAAATACAATATTAACAATAACAATTGGCACACCCAACCCTCCATCTTTAGGCGTTTGGGTTAAAAGATCGCCCATAGATGCGCCTAAAGGTCGTGTGAGTATATATGCCAACCAGAAGGCCAGAACCGCATTTAGCTTCAAATATTTATACGATATAAATATTAGAGTAATAGTGCTGGAGAATAAAATAGCTGCGAGTAGATAACCTAAACCTAATTGTTCTGATATTAAATCGCCGCCAGCGGTACCCAGAGCAAAAGTGAATAAAATAGCAGCCCAATAAAAAAACTCGCGTTTTGTAGAATCTATCTTATGAACCGATAATGTTTTTTCGGTTGTATACCATAAAATAAATACTATAATAAGGCCAATACCAAAATTTACCGTGGTAGTAACTAAACTAATTCCAAGATTATCGACAAGGTTATCAGAAATTAAAGTGCCCATTACACTAATAAACACAACCACCAGCCAATAGACCCATGGAACATATTTTTTACTTCTGAATTGAATAAAAAGAACTATGATGAGTAAGATTGTCATTACATAAGAAGTGTTTACCAAGCCAAGTTTTAGATTTACATTCAGGAAATCGGCAGCAGTTTCGCCAATAGTGGTGGCCAAAATTTTTATAATCCAGAATGCTAAGGTTACCGCAGGAACTTTATTTACGAGATTTTTCATCTTTAATTTTTAAGCTGAATTTTAAGGATAAGGGACATTAAAAATTAATTTAAAAAGGGATTCCATATGGAATCCCTTTTTAAATTAAGACACAAACGGAATTAATCGTTCTCTTTTTTTTCAGACTTTATTAATTTACCTTCTGGCGTGAACAGCGTATCTTTACCATTTATTTCGGCCTCATATTGCACTTCACCAGTTGATTTTGTTATTTTTGCTGCCTCTTTAATTTTTGATCCCTTAAAGTTCTTAGCAACATACTCTCTAACGGTTTTAGGTAATTCTGCAACTTTTATTTCCATTTCTTTTTCCATAGCTGCTGCAGATGCATTATAGATAACGCTCATCTCATGCCCGTTTTTTGTAAAACCAGCTTCATAATTTGCACCCTCTTTTTCCCATTTAACTTTTGTGCCAGGATATTCTTTAGCAAAAGCATTTTTAACATTGGCTGGAACCTTTACTTGTCCAATTACGTTAGCAGTCATTCCAAATGATACTGCTGCAATCATCAATAAATTTTTCATACTTATTATTTTAGTTTGATAACAAGTTAGTGGTCAAAGCTGTATACATTCTGTAGAACTTAAAAAATCGCTAAAAATTATTTGCAATTGTATTAAATCCATTTAGTTACCTGATTATCATACCTTTTACATCCAAAACCATTGCGGCTGCCATATCGTCTCCAAAAACTTCACGGTTATTAAAAGTCCAGACCACTT
The DNA here is from genome assembly GCA_025351765.1 of Pedobacter sp. Taxonomy (GTDB): domain Bacteria; phylum Bacteroidota; class Bacteroidia; order Sphingobacteriales; family Sphingobacteriaceae; genus Pedobacter. The sequence continues at coordinate 27,549 of JANXVH010000003.1, read as the reverse complement.
TTTTATATGTATCATGGGTAATTTCTATCATCTGAGGATTTTCATTGCCGCTATGTGTATTACCGAAAATGATGTTACCATTTGGCAGGGATTCTAATGAGGTGAGCCAAAATAATTTTATCCCAGGTAATTCCGTTCTTTCTACAGACCATACCACTTTACCACTTTTGTTTACTTCGATCAATCTGTTGTTATTCCCAGCAGAAATTAAGGTATTCCCATTTTTAAGCCTGATGGCAAGATACACATCAGTTCCATGCCCTGAATGTCCTGGAGTGGCTTCCTGGTTATTCAAGTCTAATGTATAAGACCAGATCACTTTTCCACTTTTATCATATTCCCGTACAGTCGCATCACTTTGATGACACGCAAGGTAGTGGCCATTATTCAGCTTCCGTGCTAGTCGGGTTTCCATATGCACATCCTTATGTTGAATAAAATAGGGTATTTCTTTTACGATGTTTCCCGCCCGGTCTAATTCAATAATCCTACTATTCCCGTTCTCAGAAATCATGGTATTTCCGTTTCCAAGACGCTGTACCGCATGTATTTCTATTTTGCCCGAATAACCTGCTTTCGGCTTAGAAGTGTATTGCCATACGATCTTTTTGCTTGGAGATATTTCTGTTACAGAAGTGCTGGATGAAATATAAAGGACATTGCCGTTGGCCAGCATAGAGAGGTCGTGGATACTATTTTCGCAAGGTATTTCCCATTCCACTTTCCCTTTTAAATCGACAATGGCAATCCGGCCCTTATCTTGACCCAAAACCCTGTGCCCAATTGTGCTTTGCGCGTCTGCAAAGGGGGCAAATAAAATACAACAGATGCAGATTGCAAATAATTTCATAATTGATTTCTTTAAAACCTAATTTATAGAGCCAGTAAAATGGCAAGTCCTTTTCTTCCGTATATCCTAAATGTACATTTATCTATTCACCGATCTAAGAATCTGGTTTAATATTGGGCTTTCCGTTTACCAATGTACTGCCCTATGGAGGTGGTGATCCTATGCCTAATTATTCTAAGATAAGTATTGTGCGGCAGAATTGGAAGAGTAAGCATCTGACAACCTACTAAAAACTTTGATTATCAGATGCATTAGATGTTTTGGTGGAGAATATCGGAGAGGTGAGCGCCGTTATTGCTTTTAATCCAATATGGTGGGGGTCAGCATGCTCCGGAATATCCATTTATTAAACAATGGAAATGTAACAGTAGACACCCTTACTACCGAAGATGATTATCCTTACCGAGAAATTGTTTACACAAACTCAGATAAAGAGGTTATACTTATTTTACAAGGTGTCATGTCAAACGCCTGTTATGATGTAGATGAATACTACTTCAACGCTGGCAGACTATACTTCTCTTACAGTCATCATGATGGCGTAGGTTGCCAAAATACCCAACCTAGAGAGTTAAGAAGGTACATCTACCAAGACCAAATAATAAAGATTATAGCGGATAAAAAAGAGCAACGTTGTCAATCAGACTGCGATTTTAATTTAGAGTCGCCACCCTATAAGACGTTAAGTAAGTTTTATCGTTCACAGGGAAACTAGACTACTTTAATACTAAATCATAAGATACCTCTAACTATTCTGATTTGATAGGCTGACCTAAATCAACCATAGGGATATGTTTTTTAAAACTGTCATCATTAGAAGTACCGTTATAATAGTCCCTCATCACAATGGGTGTTTTATACTGCTCAAAGTTTTCTTTCCATCTGATTTTTCCATCAACGTATTCCCCTTTTAGAGGATAGTCATTAATGCAATTGTTATTTCTATTATAGAAAATGGAATAAACACCGTGAACCAGTTTAATATACTTGTTCCTTACGTTTTTAGGAAAGATCGCAATATTAATCCCTGCACCATTAGACTTTATACTAGGATAAATTACACCTTTGAACATTTTAATTTCCTGTAATAAATCCACATAATTAGCAGATATCTTATAATTATACTCCTCCCCTTTTTGCACATCTTTTGAAAATTCCTTACCTAAAAACTCATCCACTAAACGCACTATATCTGCGTTCTGTGGGTTTTTTTCTAAGAAGTCATTAATTATCTTTTGTCGCTCATGCCCCACTGAATTAAGATTTATATAATCGTCACTTAAACTGCCTAATATCACGATAGGAATAGGTCTTTGTACTATCCAGATACCTGCTACCAAATTAAGGACTTTGAAGTCAAGGTCTCTCTCAGCATCATGTTCATGAGCCGAGGTTGGCACAAGTTCCAAACAGGCGGTACTAAATCCATTCATAACCTTAGATTCAATCCCGCCATAAAGAACAGTCGTATCTTCACTATTTGCTCTTCCGATGCAATAGAACTTTTTTCTTTTTGGATTGGAAAACTCTGCATAAGTGCAGTAAATTCGTTTCTGTTCAAACTTATCTTTAGATACAGATATGGTGCGACACCTAATAATTTTCACTCCACTATTAAGATAAACAACTGGAAGAGGAATATAAATTATAGCACGAAGAAGCTCTTTTACTTCTTCGTTAGAAACCTCTTCTAAATTTAAAGATTTAAGCTTATTTATGATCCCTTGCGTTTCGTTGTAATCCATTTTTTAAAGTATACCAGAAAAAGGCTTCCCAAAGTTAACAAGTGGAAAAATATTAATTTTTATAATTTATCCACACCACTTAGCTTAAAAATCCATGCCCAAGAAACAGTTGTAGAAGTCAGGCAAAAGGCTACCTAAGACACTTAGTAGGCGATAAAGCAAACGTTATTGTGCAGACATAGAAATACATGGCGTAATTCCTAAAGCCATAAAAACAATGCAGGAAGACTGCACCGACATATATCCTCACAATTCGAATAATGTTAATCAATTCCTAAACATAAAGTTTGATTACGTAATTACTTTGCGCGATAACGCTAAACAGAATTGCCCATATTTACCAACCGACGCACAACGCTTTCATCAAAACTTTAAAGACTCTGCTAAGCTAGTAGGAACAGAAGAAGAAGTACAAAAAGAATTTGGAGTAGTAAAAAAGTAATCAAAGAGCATTGTAAACAATTTATTGCGGAACGGCTTTAGATCGTACGATTAATCCTATCAAAACTGCTACATTCCCCTATCATAACCTATGAATTATGGATGATATATCAAGAGGTGTCAATTGAAATATGGGGATTTCGGTACAAATTCTGCTCAAATGGTTAGATCACTTACTGATATTACCATTTTTTTCTTTTTATGTTATATAACCTGAAAATATTGTGGACTGCGGATTCTGAGCGCCCAATTTTTAGACCTATTTGCTTTGCAGTAAGATTTTGTTTTGCCAGTTTTTCAACGTCTACAACTATCGATTTCGTAATAGGTCTGCCTTGGTTTCTAGGTTTCATGCTTTACCATAAATATCGTGACATCCCAAAACCTTTTCAATTTTCGTCTTTTGTATCCTTTATTAGAATAAAATCAGCGGATTTTCTTTAATATGACCCTACCCCATTCGCAACATACCAAAAAAAATTTCAAAAAATTTTCAGATATTACCTTAACACCGTATAGACTATCCAATCCTAAATGATCGCTTTTCTTTAATTGTAAAATGAATTAAATTTGATGATGGACAATGAAGAACTAAAACGTAAAACCAAAAGTTTTTATGAATATGTGGATATCATTAAGAAGGAGAAAGTAGAAAAGGCAAATAAAGAACTTGAAAAAGAACTGAAGATATTAGAATTAAGTATTCAACTAGATGAATCTATTAAAGCGAGAATAAAGGCAGAATTGACAAAAAACGACGATATTAAAGATTTAGCTAAAGAAATACTTCAGGAGGTGCTAAACCCTAAAAACCCACAAAAACTGAGCAAAAAAGAAAAGATAGCGCAACGTGCAAATGAAATTAGTGATAAAAAAGATTAGAAATTATCAATAATAACAGCAAAGGAGCCAAATAGCCAACTTTTATCTAACAATTAAGAGTCCTAAAATCGTCCTAATTTCCACTAAGATTAGCCAAAATACTTGATTTCAATCATAAAAAAAGCCCTTAAAACTATATTTAAGGGCTCAATTTAGTGGGGTGGAGAATATCGGATTCGAACCGATCACCTCTTCACTGCCAGCGAAGCGCTCTAGCCAAATGAGCTAATCCCCCGTGGGTGGCAAAAGTAACTAAATTTAGAAAGGCTGCAAATTAAATATTTAAATAGATTAGGGATGCAACTTTTAATTATTTTATGCGTCTTATAACAAATCAGGAATTATAATGTTCAATTCTTATCTTTAACCCTAAGTTCGTTACTATGAAAAAACTACTTTCTATCTTATTTGCAGTTGCTTTAGTCAGTCCAACAGTAAACGCTTTAGCGGGAACATCAATCAATATTAGCACTACAGCTCCTCTTCAAGATCAAAGAGATGTGAAAAATTTCAGTGGTGTTGCAGCGGGTGGACCAATTGAGGTACTTATCACAATTGGTACCACTGAAGGTTTAAAATTTGAAGGTGACGCCGAGGCCACCTCGACTTTAATATCTGAAGTTAAGGGCGGTGTATTGGTTATAAGACCTAAAACAAGCTGGACCAGCTGGGCTCATAAATATGAGAACAAGAAAATTATAGCACGTGTATCAGCAAAAAACATCATCAGCTTAACCATGAGTGGTGATGGAAGTATTAAAGTGAATGGAACTGTGTTAGCAGAAGCACTTACGACTACGTTAAGTGGATCAGGAAGCATTACGGCCAAAATAGATGCAGATAAGCTAACCAGTGTAATAAGCGGATCTGGCATGCTTGATCTGAAAGGCAAGGCAGATAAAGCAAGTGTTACTTTAAGCGGATCAGGTAAATTCAATGCTAAAACAATGGAACTTGTTGATCTGGATACCCGCATTAGCGGCTCGGGATCTGTAAATGTAAAAGTAGACGGCAACATCAAAGCATTGGTAAGTGGCTCTGGTCGTGTCTACTACAGTGGCAACCCAAATGTGGAGCAACGTGTTCTTGGATCTGGAGGGGTAACGAAAATCTAATGAAACAGGCGCTAGTCGTTATACTATTTATTCTTTTTTCAAATTCATTAAATGCGCAAAGCCTCCTTAAAACTGCGGATAGTTTGCGCATTGCCAGTGAAATCCCAGAAATGGCTTATGCGATCCTCACATCCGATTCCATCTTAACGACGAATACGCTAGGATTTCACCGCAATACCTTAAAAAATGATGAGACAAAGGCACTGCCAAGCGATTATTTTCACCTGGGATCTAACACCAAAGCAATAACAGGACTTGTCGCCGCATACCTTGTTGAGCAGAAAAAGATAAGCTGGACAGCTAAACTATTTGCGATACTTCCCGGCTGGAAGGCTGCTGCAAATCCAGCCTATTACGAGGTTACTTTAGCCCAGTTGCTTTCGCACCGTGCACGGATAAAACCTTATACCAGCGGCGCAGAATTTCAAACCCTGCCTAAGTTTGCGGGCACTAAATCCGATCAGCGGAAGCTATTTGCATATTACCTGCTTACCAACGAACCCATTGCAAAGAACAACGATACATATACCTACTCAAATGCTGGCTATAGCATTGCTGCTTTAATGCTTGAACAAGCCAGTGGCAAAACATGGGAAGAGTTAATTGATGATGTGCTGAACAAAAAGCTGCACTTGAACTACAAGTTCGGTTGGCCAAACAGAACTGAAAAAAACCAGCCATCCGGGCATTGGCTGGAAAATAACGTGCTCACCCCTCTTGACTCTGCTACATCTTATAACCTTAACATGATTGAGCCTGCAGGTGATATTTGTATGCCTATTGCTGATTATGCAAAACTTATTCAAATGCACTTAGATGGATTGGAAGGAAATAACAACTTTTTGAAGGCTCAGACCTATAGTTACCTGCACTACGGCTTGCCGGAATATGCGATAGGTTGGTTAAACGTAAATAAACCGGATAAACATTCTTCTGAGCATGCAGGCTCTGCAGGCACATTTTATACGTATACGCTTCTTAACAAAGACAAGAATATTGCATACATCATTATGGCTAATGCAGCGACTGACAAAGCGCAGGCGGGTATTTTTAAATTGTTCAGAGAAATGGTCAAATCAATAGAGTAAAGCTTTGTAACTGGTATTAGAAGTAATAAAGGCTGCTCAATTGAACAGCCTTTATCGCTTCTATATTATGCTAGCAAATGTGGTTTTTCTTTGTAAACTTTCCAAAGGAATTCTCCGAAAATTGTATTTGCCCAGGCAAACCATGATCTGCTGAATTTAGAAGGATCATCCATATTAAACGATTCGTGCATAAAGCCTGTTCCCGCATGGCATTTCTGCAATATCTGTAAACAAGATTTAATTTCTGCTTCGCTGCTGCTGGTTAATCCCTGCATAGTTACCGCAATAGGCCAAATTTTATTGATACCGGTATGCGGACTACCGATTCCTTTTGCCGCTGTTCCCTGGAAGTAAAAAGGGTTTTCTGCGGAAAGAATCAATTTACGTGTATTGATATAAACAGGATCGTTTGGTTTTACTGCTCCTAAATAAGGTAAGGCCAGTAAGCTTGGTACGTTGGCATCGTCCATGATGTTAAAACTACCGTAACCGTTTACTTCAAAAGCATATACTTTACCGAAAGTTGGGTGACTAACAATTGCATGTTTTTGCAATGCTGTTTCTACTTCTGTGGCCAATGCCTTGCATTCTGCAACTAAAGCAGTGTCTTTATGCACTGCTGATAAAATCTCTGCCGCTTGTCTCAAACTTACTACTGCGAAGAAGTTAGAAGGCACTAAGAAATTATAGATGGTGGCATCATCACTTGGCCTAAAAGCCGAGCAGATTAATCCAACTGGTTTTACAGGATAGCCATAGCCGCTTAGTGGCGTAGTATCTGTAGCGAACATCGTTTCGCGTTGGAAATGATAAGGGCCTTGTCCGTCTTTACGTTGCTGAACTTTAAAGGTTTTTACAATTACTGAAATGGCTTCTCTCCAGGTGGCATCAAATGGTGTGGTATCTCCGGTAAGTTTCCAATACTGGTAGCTTAAACGGATTGGGTAACATAGTGAATCAATTTCCCATTTACGTTCATGAACCCCTGGTTTCATATCGGTATGATCGGTTTTCCACTCTCCTACTTTATTAGGATCTCCGTAGAATGCATTGGCATAAGGATCTTTTATAATGCTTTTAACCTGATGATTTACCACGCCGGCAATTAGGTCCTGCAATTGCTTATCCCCTTTTATCAATTGAAGGTATGGCGTAACTTGTGCCGTGCTATCGCGCAACCACATGGCATCGATATCCCCTGTGATGACATAGGTATCGTGTTTACCATCTTTTTCTGTATAGGTAACGGTTGTATCAAGCGTATTTGGAAAGCAGTTTTCAAACAACCAGCCCAATTCTTTGTTCTTAACATTTTTATGGAACTCAGCGATTGCACTGTCTACAGCTTTACTTTGGAAGTGTCTTTGTGAAGCCGCCACCCTTACTACTGGAAAGTCTGGAGCAGCTGCAAATGACACTTTGCTAGCCATTACACCAGCTGCCAATAATCCTGTGTTTTGTAAAAAAATTCTTCTTTTCATATTTCTATTTGGTTAGAGAAAAAGGTTTGTCTTCTTCTTGCAAGCCCCTTTGCTCATTTGGTTTGTTACTCATTTCTAATTTTAAAATACCTCCATTTGTCAGATCGGCATGTGTGATAAAGTTTTTGGTATACACCTTCCCATTCAATGTCGCGGATTGGATATAAACATGATTTTTATCGTTGGCTGGAGCTTCGATAACGAATTTCTTTCCATTCTCTAAATTAAGGGTTATTTTTTTAAACATCGGGCTTCCTAAAACATATTCTCCCGTACCGGGTGTAACGCCATAAAAACCTAATGCACTCAATACATACCATGAAGAAGTTTGACCCTGATCTTCATCACCAGGATACCCATTCTCTGTAGCATCATATAATTTAGTCATCACCTCTCGGGCATGCGCCTGTGCTTTCCAGGGTTGACCGGCATAATTGTATAAGTACACCATGTGTTGGATAGGTTGGTTACCATGAGCATACTGACCAAGATTTGCCATTACCATTTCTGTCATTTCATGAATCATTCCACCGTAGGTGCCTACTTTAACTTTATTCGGCTCCGTAAATACAGAGTCGAGTTTGGCAGTAAAGTTCTTATTGCCACCCATCAGGTTAATAAGACCTTTAGTATCCTGAAAAACAGACCAGTGGTAATGCCAGGCGTTTCCTTCAGTAAAAGGACCACCCCACTCAATTGGATCGAAGTTTTTAGTCCAAGTTCCATCGGCTCCTTTACCACGCATAAACCTTGTAGATGGGTCATATACGTTTTTGTAATTGTACATGGGTTTCTCGAAGATTTCCATGTACTTTTTATTGCCCGTCATTTTTGCCAAAGCGTATCCGCAATAATCGTCATATGCATATTCGAGTGTTTTAGCAGTTGATTCTCTATATTTAGGATATGGAACGTAGCCCAACTCATTGTATTCTTTAACGCCGTCACGACCATTTGCTGGCCCCCATGGGCCTTTGTTCATGGCTTCATGATAATAAGCATCCAGCGCTTCTTTAGGATCAAAAGTACGTATTCCCTTTGCCCATGCGTCTGCCAGAAGGGAAATAGCATGATTGCCGATCATGCTACCGCCCTCACTTGGAAATGACCATGAGGGAAGCCATCCGCATTGTTTATAAGCATCAATCATAGCTTGCATGTAATGCCCATGCATCTCAGGTTGCATTAAAGTGTTTAAAGGAAATTGTGCACGGAAGGTATCCCAGAAACCGGTATCTGTAAACATATAGCCTGGATGAACCTGACCGTCGTACGGACTAAAGTAATAGGGTTTTCCAGCTGCATCAATCTCATAGAATTTACGGGAGAATAGGCTAGCCCTAAAAAAACAAGAATAAAAAGTTGCCTTGTCTGCTTCTGAATTGCCTTCTACTACAACGCGACCTAAGGATTTATTCCAAACCGCAGCAGCATTCTGTTTGGTTTGCTCTAAATTTTTGTCGGCTCCCAGCTCTCTTTTTAGGTTTAGATCTGCCTGCGCAGCACTGATGTAAGAAGAAGCAGTTTTAACCTGAACCTTAGTGCCCGCTGCAAACTCTATATAAGCTCCTTTACCACGGCCTTCGGCGGATAAAGAATCTGCCATAATTGTATTATTCTTGTTCTCCCAGGTGCCGTACGACTTAATAGGCTGATCAAACTCTATTACAAAATAGCTTTTCCAGTCGTTTTTAAATCCCTGTCCATTACTAACCCAACCAGTAATCCTTCTTTCTTTTGGGAAAATCTTAACACCGCTTGTGCGGTTATACCCATCTAGAACAAGGATACTTTTCTCCCCTTTAGGATAGCTGAAACGCAGATGTGCGCCCCTTTCAGATGGAGATATCTCCGTGATGATCTTATTGTCGAATTGTACTTTATAATAATTTGGCTTAGCGATCTCATTAGCATGGCTAAATTTAGCTTCGCGTTTGTTTTCGTCCACCACTAACTCAGTCATGGGCATTAAAGAAAATACAGCGTAATCTCTGGTCCAGGAACTGCATTGATGCGCTTGCTGAAAGCCACGTATCCTATCGATAAAATACTGGTATTTCCAGCCGTCGCCATTTTTACCGGTTTGTGGCGTCCAGGTGTGCATACCAAAAGGCAATGCAGTTGTAGGATACGTATTACCCCTTGTAAGTTCGTGTTTAGAGTTGGTTCCCTGTAGTGTATTTACATAGCCAACCAGATCTGCCTGTTGGGCAAACGAAACGTTTGCTAGCAATAGGAGTGCAATTAAGAGTTGTTTTGATTTCATGTGCGTGTGTGCCTTATTACCTAACTAACAAGGCTTGTTATTTGGTTTAAAACGTTTTAGTATCCCAATAATAGGGATTTTAAATTACTTAAGAAATTTTACAATCAGTTTCGCTGTTCTCTCTGAAGCGCCTGGCTTACCCATTAGCTCACTAAGATGCTTATATTCTTCCAGCATCATTTCTCTGATCATTCCTTTAGTAATCATCTTCAAGCTATTGGCAATAGCACTTTCATTACAATGCTCTTGGATTAATTCTGTTACTACGCTTTTCTTCATAATCAAATTAACCAGCGATATAAATTTAATCTTTACGAGAGCTTTGGCAATTGCCACTGAAACCTTGCCGCCACGATACACCACTACTTGTGGTACATTAAAAAGTGCGGTTTCCAAAGTAGCCGTTCCAGAGGCAACTATGGCGACGTGCGCCACATTAAGGAGGTCGTAAGTCTCGTTAAAAACAAAGGTTACATCCTCACTAGTGCTGAATTGTTGGTAGTACTCTTCCGTAAATCCCGGTGCTGCAGCCACAACAAAATGGTATCCTTTAAACTTCGAAATAATGCTGAGCATGTCTGGTAATAACCGTTCTATCTCCTGTTTTCTGCTACCGGGTAAGAGCGCAATGATGGGTTTATCGGTAATGTTGTGCAAACCTCTAAAATACTCGTTGGGTTTAAATTGTGTAATTTCATCCAACAAAGGATTACCAACATAATCAACATCCATTCCCCAACCTTTGTAGAATTCTACTTCAAAGGGCAAAATGCAAAAAAGCTTATCTACCACCCGCTTTATTTTGTGTACTCTTTTTTGGTTCCAGGCCCAAACCTTTGGCGATATATAATAACAAATTTTTAGTCCTTTTTTCTTTGCAAACTCTGCGATGTTCAGGTTAAATCCAGGAAAATCAATCAGCACTAATGTATCCGGCTGATAAGAAAGCAAATCTGCTTTGCAGGCCCTCATATTTTTAAAGATAGTTCTAATGTTTAGCAATACTTCTGTAAAGCCCATAAAGGCCATTTCAGCATAATGCTTAACCAACTTTCCACCAACGGCCTGCATCTTATCGCCACCATAAAAGCGAAATTCCGCTTCAGGATCTTCTATCTTTAACGCTTTCATTAAATTAGCGCCGTGAAGGTCGCCCGATGCCTCTCCAGCTATTAAATAGTATTTCATGGCCGATTGATTTTGTAGAAAAAGAAAGTAAAGGCCCAAAGAAAAGTTGCGCTGATTACACCCCTTGCTGTCTTCTCTTTATCTTGTTTAAAAAAGTAATGCATTAACAGCGCATTTACTGCAATAGCGGCAATTAGGAGCAAATCTGCTTTTGCTAAAAAAGCAAACCGGTGCATCAGATACCAGGCAAGACACAACAGCAGGCCGGGTATTACCAGTCCTGCAGCCAATCCTGCCCAAACTGAATTTGGAATTTTGCCTTCGGTTTCTTGCATATTCTCTTATTTACTCTTATTTACTCCAGTTAAGCACCTTCCACCTCAAAAGTCCAGGAATTTAAAACTGGAATAGCATGGTGAGCGGTAAGATCGAACTGAACTGGCACTACAGAAACAAATCCATTGTCCAGTGCCCAAACATCTGTATCTTCCCCTTTATCATTATTTTGAAAAACACCAGTTAACCAGTAATAGGGGCGCTGATAAGGATCTTTTCTTTCATCAAACTCTTCTGCCCATTTCGCATTCGCCTGGCGGCATATTTTTATACCTTTTAAATTCTCACCTTTTGGAAAATTTACGTTTAGCAGTGTTGCCTGTGGCAGTCCGTGCTCCAGAACTTGTAAAGAAATGGCTTTTATAAATTTCTTGGCATGACTAAAATCTGCTTCCTGACTAAAATCATCCAGTGAAAATCCGATTGAGGGAATGCCTTCAATTGCACCTTCTACAGCAGCAGACATAGTACCTGAATAAATCACGTTGATGGAATTGTTCAGCCCGTGGTTTACACCCGAGACACATAAATCTGGTTTTTTACCTTTAAATATTTTGTTAACGGCAAGCTTCACACAATCGACCGGAGTTCCAGAACATTTGTACATTTCTACACCCGGATAAAGATCAACTTTATCAAAACGAAGCGGCTTACCGATAGTGATGGCATGACCCATTCCAGATTGCGGACCGTCGGGAGCTACTACTACTACATTTCCCAAACCCTGCATTACCTCAATCAGGTTTTTGATACCAGGCGCTGTGATTCCATCGTCATTTACCACAAGGATATTTGGCATATTTTGCTTTTTCATTTATCAGTACTCTTTTTATATCAATGAAGTAAAAGTACAACATCAATAATACACATTTAAATATTTTTATGCCCTTATTACTAATTATAAACAGTTTTATATATGTTTGACTATAACCTAATATTACATGAAGGATAAACTGTTACTGTTTGCTTGCCTGCTTTTTGCAGGGCAGCGTATTACGGCTCAATCTGCTTATCATTGGAAAAAAGCTACATCTGCTGGTTACACTTATAAATATGTAACAGGCGATCCTACAAAGACCCGCTTTTACACGCTGAAGAACGGTTTAACTGTTATGCTATCTCAGAACATTAAAGAGCCTAAAATAGAATTTCGTATGGCAGTTCGTGCCGGGAGTAATACTGATCCGCGTAACGCAACAGGATTGGCCCATTACCTGGAACATTTGCTGTTTAAGGGAACCGACAAATTTGGGACAATGGACTTTGCTAAAGAGAAGCCGCTTCTTGATAAGATCGATACACTTTACGAAACCTATCACAAAACGCCGGATCTTGTCAAAAGAAAAGAGATTTATGCGGAGATTGATAAGACATCAGGTCTGGCATCAAATTATTCCATCGCAAACGAATACGACAAAATGATAAAGGCGCTTGGTGGACAGGCTTCCAACGCTCATACCTGGTACGAGGAGACCATTTACAATGAAGACTTTCCTTCCAATACCACAGATAAATTTTTAGCACTACAGGCGGAGCGTTTTCGAAATCCGATATTCCGTATTTTCCATACAGAACTGGAAGCTGTTTACGAAGAGAAGAACCGCGGACTAGATAACGACGCTTGGAAACTTAACGAAAAAATGTCAGAATTTTTATTCCCAACCCATAACTATGGTCAGCAAACCACAATAGGGACTATAGAGCACTTAAAAAATCCTTCGTTAGTAGAGATTAGGAAATACTACAACAAGTACTATGTTCCAAACAACATGGCGATAGGCTTTGCCGGTGATTTCAATCCGGATGAGATGATTAAAAAGGTAGATCAATCGTTCTCATTTATGCAACCTAAAACACTTCAACTGTATAATCCGGCACCTGAAAAACCACGTTCAACAATACAGAAAGTAGATGTATATGGGCCAAGTGCAGAAAGTGTAGAAATGTATTATCGCGGTTATGCGCAAAGCACCAGTCAGGGTCTGATGCTTGACCTAATTTCCAGTATTTTATATAATAGTAAAGCAGGACTTTTTGATATTAATTTGAATAAGCAGCAAAAAGTATTGCGCGCAAATGCTGGATATCAGCAAATGAAAGATTATGGCGTATTTAGCTTGTCTGCACAGCCAAAACAAGGGCAGACACTGCAAGAAGCACAACAGCTTTTACTAGATCAAGTTCAGTTGCTTAAAAATGGTGAGTTTGATGAAAGTTTGATTAAAGCAACCGTAGCCAATACCAAACTTAATCTCTTGCAAGCCTTTGACAACAATGCATACCGTGTAGAAGCAGCGTCCAATGATTTTATCCTGAACAAAGGAATAAACTGGAACAAATCTTTAAGTACACCAGATGATATGGCTAAAATAACTAAACAACAAGTGGTTGCCTTTGCCAATAAATTTTTCCTTAACAATTATGTGGTTGGTTACAAACACAAGGGTGAGGACAAAACTACTGTAAAAGTAGAGAAACCAATTATTACCCCAATCAATCCAAATGCAGATGCTACTTCTGCTTTTATGACTAAATTGCTTGAGGCTCCTTCTAAAGAAATTGCACCACAATTTTTAGATTATAAAAAAGACCTGAATTTTAGTAAAGTAGGTATAGCAGACGTAATTGCTGTCCAAAATAAAGAAAATAGCATTTTCCGTATTTCATATCGTTTTGACATGGGTGCGTGGACCTATAAACTAGCTCCATACGCGGCCCAATACCTTACATTTCTGGCTACAGATAAATACACTGCTGAAGAGATTAGCAAGCAATTTTATAACATTGCCTGCAATTATAATTTCAGCGTTTCTAATGAAACAGCATCCATTAACATTAGTGGCTTGCAGGAAAATTTTGACAAGGCAGTTAGCCTGGTAGAACACATTTTTGCGAATTGTAAAGCTAATGAGCAGGCCTTGATCGACCTGAAAAGCAGGATTCTTAAATCAAGAGAAAATAACAAATTAAATAAAAGTGCAATTCTCAGCGGCTTAATGAGCTACGCACAATACGGGTCGAGTAACCCCTACAATTTTGTACTAAGTAATGATGATGTAAACGGAATGACATCAGTGCAATTGCTCTACGTCCTGCACAATATCAATAACTATAAACATACCATCACGTACTATGGCCCGCAAACTCCAGTAGCATTTGCCGCCGCAATTGCCAAAATCCATAAGCTGTCGACTGAATTTACCCCCCCTGCCCCTGCTAAAGTCTTTACTTATACCAACAACACAGCTAACCAAGTTTATTTTGCAGATTATGATATGGTGCAGTCTGAAATTAGATGGGTACGCAATGGCGGCAATTACGACCCGATAATGGCACCTAAGATAAGTTTATTTAACAGCTATTTTGGCGGCGGAATGGGTTCTATCGTTTTCCAAACCATTCGGGAATCCAAGGCGCTTGCATATTCAACATTTGCGGTTTATCAAACTCCAGACAAAAGAGACAAACAAACTACTATGATAGCATATGTGGGCAGCCAGGCAGATAAAATGAATGATGCAGTAAATGGAATGAATGAGTTATTGAATGTATTGCCTCAGGCTAACAAATCTTTCGATGCTTCTAAATACAATGCATTAAATGCAATTGCTACAGACAGAATTACCCAAGATGGCATCATCTTTAATTACCTGGCCGACAAGAAAATGGGTATAGATCATGATTCGAGAATTGAAGAGTTTGCAGGTTTAAAACCGCTTACTTTTGAAGACATCAAATCTTTCCATAAAGCAAACGTTGCAGGTAAACCTTACAACTACTGCATTGTAGCGTCTGAGAAAAAAGTAAGCCTTCAAGACATGCAGAAATTTGGCACTGTTACCAAATTAAGTCTTGATCAAATATTTGGTTATTAGATAATTTTCAATCTATAAAAAAGCTCCTGATTTTGTCAAGAGCTTTTTTATAGACTATTATAGACTCTTTATCCAATCTACCAGCTCATCTCTAGTTTTGCCTGTTTTTTGCTGCAATTTTCCGTACAGCTCATCATCTTTTCCATCCTCATATTTCAAATCATCGTCGGTCAAGTCGGCATAAGCCTGTTTAACCTTACCTTTAACTTCGTTCCATTTTCCTTTTAATTCTAACTTATCCATGATAGTTTCTCTTTATGTTTAACAATCGGTTATAATAATAGAACAAAAAATTATGGCTAATGTTTTAATCTTCCATTCCAAGAACTTGCCTTTTCATATCATTTATGGCATCAATTAATATTTTACGTTTTTTTGATTTCATAGCCATTTTCAATAACTATTTTACGACTTTGCTTTCGAAATGATCTCTTCAACTACTGCAGGATCAAGTAATGTTGTAATATCCCCCAAATTAGTTGTATCACCTTCGGCGATTTTTCTTAAAATCCTTCTCATGATCTTACCCGACCTGGTTTTAGGCAATCCAGATACAAATAGTATTTTATCAGGTTTCGCTATTGCCCCTATCACACGGGTAACCGTTTGCAGGATATCTTTCCTGGTAAGTTCTTCGTCATTGTGCATATTCTGGAAAATTACAAAGGCAAATATACCCTGCCCTTTTACCTCATGCGGAAAACCAACTACGGCACTCTCTACTACACCAGCATGCATATTAATGGCATTCTCCACTTCTGCAGTACCAATTCTATGTCCCGATACGTTGATCACATCATCTACCCTGCCGGTAATTCTATAATAGCCATCTTCATCACGCAAGCACCCATCACCCGTAAAATACAGTTGATCATAAGTAGAAAAATAGGTGAGGCGGCAACGCTCATGATCGCCATAAAGCGTTCTCAGCATTCCTGGCCACGGGAATTTGATACAGAGGTTACCACTAACTTCATTACCTATCAGTTCCTTACCCTGCTCATCAACCAGCATAGGCTGTATACCTGGTAAAGGTAAGGTTGCGAAACTAGGCTTAGTAGGTGTAACATAAGCTATTGGAGAAATCATAATACCACCCGTTTCTGTTTGCCACCAAGTATCCACAATTGGCGCTTTACCTTTACCCACATTTTCATCAAACCAATGCCATGCCTCTTCATTAATCGGTTCTCCTACCGATCCCAGCACGCGTATAGAACTCAAGTCAATTCCATTTAAAGGCCCTAAACCAAAGCTCATTAACGATCTTATTGCGGTGGGTGCTGTATATAGGATATTGACTTTATGTTTTTCCACAATTTGCCACATTCTGGAAGCATCAGGATAAGTAGGAATCCCTTCAAACATTAATGTAGTTGCACCCTGAGAAAGCGGACCATAAACGATGTAAGAGTGACCCGTTATCCAGCCAATATCTGCAGTACAAAAGAATACCTCATTAGGTTGGTAATTAAATACGTTTGAAAAAGTATACCCAGCGTAAACCATATATCCGCCTATGGTATGTACAACACCTTTTGGCTTGCCGGTAGATCCTGATGTATATAAAATGAACAATAAATCTTCCGCGTCCATTTCTTCAGCAGGGCAGTCCGTATCCACCAATTTTATTTCATCTTCCCACCAAATATCTCTTCCCTTGAGCATAGATACCGGCGTTCTGGTATGTGTTAACACCACCACTTTCTCTACTGTAGGACAGCCAATCAGTGCATCATCAATTACTTCTTTAAGCTGAATTTGTTTAATGCCTCTATAAGCTCCATCTGCGGTGATTACGATTTTACAAGCCGCATCATTGATTCGATCGGCGATAGATTTAGCAGAGAAACCACCAAATACAACAGAGTGAACTGCACCAATACGCGCACATGCCAATACCGCAACCGCAAGCTCAGGCACCATAGGCATATAAATGCAAACCCTATCGCCTTTTTTCACACCATTCTTTTTCAACACGTTCCCAAAACGGCATACCTGTTCATGAAGAATCTTATAACTTAAAGTGATGCTATTTCGACTAGGATCATTAGGCTCCCAGATGATGGCCGGCTTATCTCCGTTTTGTTCAAGATGCCGATCCAGGCAATTTTCCGTAATATTTAGCTTTGCACCCTCAAACCACTTTATATTAGGTTCTTTAAAATTCCAGGACAGCACTTTGTCCCATTTTTTCTTCCATGAAAAATTTTCTGCAATAGTTGCCCAGAATTCTTCCGGCTGCTCAACACTTAACTGGTAGGTCTTATTATATTCTTCTAATGTATTGATCTGCATATTTGACATTGTTAAGAGCGATAAATATAACAAATGAATACCATTGCAGCCAATTGCTTATATTTATTAGATTAAAGTACATGAAAAGAATTCTTTTATTACTGCTGTTAATTAATAGAGATTTCGGGCTGGCGCATGAGATGGTAAATACTGAATACGAAGCATAAAGTAATCGCAGATGACCATTCTTTTTAACATGTAATTGGAATTTTTTTTGGCTTGGCGACACTGAATGTTTTCAAATTCTTTTAAAAGGGTAAGGTTTTCTTCGATATGAGATTAATAAAAATCGGTGTTTGATGGATGTGTTCTGGGTGTTTGATGGGTGTTGGCTCGGTGTATTCACCCAGAACATACCCCTAGAAGGCCGAAAACATCGAGGAATTTGACTTTTTTGTATACAAGCCATATAAAACAAAAGTCAATTCATAGCGACTCAAAAAATTACCCCCATTGCAAATTACCATCGGGTATTTAGGAATTACCTCCGGAAGATTGAGATGTTTCTATGAGGAACCTGAAAAGAAATCATAAACGCACAGATCAATGTCACATTTTAATTGCACAACACGTTAATAACGCAGCTAAATCCCTTTATTTTACATTCAAGTAAAATTAATCGAATATTTTGACCTTAAAATTTGTATAATTTCCTAAAAATAATTAAAATTGCATCATAATTACAGTAAATATAAACTAACTCAAAGAAAAATATTAATGGCTCAAAAAATTGAAATAAATACAATAAAAATATTGGAATATCTTCAGAGAAATTCGAAATTAAGCGCGGTAGAAATCGGTAAAAAAATTAACCTTTCTTCCAATGCTGTTCTAAAAAAAATAGACTTTCTAGAGGTAGAGGGCTTTGTAGTAGGATACTCCGTTACACTTAATAGGGCTAAATTAAATAAAGGACTGGCTGCTAAAATTGAAGTAATATTAAATGAAAAATCTGAAGAGAACAGGGAAAAATTTTTGAATGAAATAAAAGATTACAAAGAAATCATCCAGTGTTACTGCCTAAGTGGCGAATATGACTATCTACTACATACTGTCGTTTCAGATATGACAGCGTATAATCAATTACATAGTAAATTACTCAATGTTGGTCCTTCAAAAACCTTGACAACCTCATTTGTAATTAAGGAACTGAAACCCCACCCTACTATAGATCTAAGTCATCTTTATTAGAAATCTGGCGAATTGTGTTTACGCGACGCTACTTTCATTAACTAATCGAAAATATTTTAGGTCGCTTCTTGATGATTACAATTATTTTATTGATATTTGCACACTCATAAAAAATTAAGCGAAGAATAATTAATAATATATAACAAAGCATGTCTAGAGTTTGTGATTTAACCGGAAAAATGGCGATGACGGGGTTTAATGTTTCTCACTCAAACGTTAAAACCAAGCGTAAGTTTTATCCCAACTTACAACTTCAGAAATTTTATATTCCTGATGAGGATCGTTGGATAACACTGAAAGTATCTACTTCAGCTATCAAAACAATCAATAAAATTGGTATTACAGAAGCAATCAACCGCTTCATGAAAAAAGGATATTTGTAGAAACAATGGCTGATGTGAATCAGCCTAAATAATAAAGAAATGGCAAAAAAAGGTAACAGAGTACAAGTTATTCTAGAGTGTACAGAACATAAAACCAGTGGCATGCCTGGTATGTCAAGATACATTACTACTAAAAATCGTAAAAACACTACTGAGCGTCTAGAATTAAAAAAATTCAACCCGGTAATGAAAAAGGTAACGGTACACAAAGAAATTAAATAATACATTTTTGTATTAAATTAAAATACAATCTATTTAGATCATGGCAAAGAAAGTAGTTGCGACCCTAAAAACGGGTAAAGGAAAAGAATATTCGAAAGTTATTACAATGACCAAATCACCTAAATCTGGTGCTTATTCTTTCAGAGAAGTTATTGTTCATAACGATCACGTTGCGGATGCTATCGCATCTAAGAAATAATATTAATATTTAATAATATTAAAGCCGTCCCTTTAAATTGGGAGGGCTTTTTTTGTTTTGTTATACATTCTTATGGGTTTATTCGATTTTTTCAAGAAGAAAGAAACTGCTCCTGAAGCTCAGGAAGCCTTGGACAAAGGATTAGAGAAGACTAAAACAGGTTTTTTTAATAAAATTACCAAAGCTGTAGCTGGAAAATCTACAGTTGATGACGAGGTTCTGGATAATTTGGAGGAAGTTTTGGTAACTTCTGATGTAGGTGTAAGTACAACTTTAAAAATAATTGATCGTATTCAAGACCGTGTAGCGAAAGACAAATACCTTTCGACTTCAGAGCTTAATGGTTTGTTGCGTGATGAAATCCAGCTCCTGTTGGCTGAAAATAATAGCAACGATTTCCGTAGTTTTGAGTATGGTAGTGATCATAAACCTTATGTAATTATGGTTGTTGGTGTTAATGGCGTAGGTAAAACAACAACCATAGGCAAACTTGCCAACAAGCTAAAAGCAGAAAACCTAAAGGTAGTTTTAGGTGCAGCAGATACTTTCAGGGCAGCTGCAGTTGAACAGATTAAACTTTGGGGAGAACGTGTTGGCGTAAGGGTGGTTGCTCAGCCTATGGGTTCTGATCCTGCTTCGGTAGCTTTTGATACACTACAATCGGCCGTAGCAAATGGGGAAGATGTGGTGATTATTGATACCGCAGGCCGATTACACAATAAAGTAGGGCTGATGAATGAGCTCGGCAAAATAAAAAATGTGATGAATAGGGTAGTTCCCGGTGCACCACATGAAATCCTGTTGGTACTAGACGGCTCTACCGGCCAAAATGCCTTTGAACAATGCAAGCAATTTACTGAAGCGACCGATGTAAACGCATTAGCGATTACGAAATTGGATGGGACTGCCAAGGGTGGAGTAGTAATTGGGATATCAGACCAGTTCAAAATACCTGTTAAATATATTGGAGTAGGTGAAGGGGTGAATGATCTTCAATTGTTCGACAAAAAAGCCTTCGTTGATAGTTTATTTAATTAATACTGATTTACAATACATGAATACCAAGACAATATCCAAAATAATACCTATTAAAAAACCAAGAATCAATGTCATCACACTGGGTTGTTCCAAAAATACTTATGATTCTGAAGTATTAATGGGTCAGTTGCGTGGAAACAGCATGGATGTTGTTCATGAAGCCAGCAACGTTAGTAAGGATGATATCGTGGTGATCAATACCTGCGGCTTTATAGATAATGCAAAACAAGAATCAATTGATACCATCTTACAATATAGCCAACTAAAAGATGAGGGCAAAATTGGAAAAGTTATAGTCACTGGTTGTTTATCTAAGCGGTATAAGCCTGAACTGGAAGCAGAGATTACAAATGTGGATGCTTTTTTTGGCACAAACGATCTTAATAATTTACTGCACGCTTTAGGTGCAAATTATAAGCATGAGCTAATTGGCGAGCGATTGCTGACTACTCCTTCCCATTTTGCTTATTTCAAAATTGCTGAGGGCTGTAACCGTCCTTGTTCATTCTGTGCCATTCCGTTAATGAGGGGAAAACATGTTTCCCGCGATATGCAGGAACTTGTAAATGAGGCAAAAATTTTGGCAGCTAACGGAACTAAGGAGCTGATCTTAATTGCGCAAGATCTTACTTATTACGGACTAGACATTTATGGAAAGCGTAATTTGGATGAATTGTTACGTAGAATATCAGACGTGTCTGGTATAGAGTGGATCAGGCTCCAATATGCCTATCCTTCTGGTTTCCCAATGGAAATCCTTGACGCCATGAATGAACGGGAAAACATCTGCAAGTACCTGGACATGCCTTTGCAGCACATTACTGATAATATGTTAAAATCAATGCGCCGTGGTATCACCAAGCAAAAAACTATTGATATTGTAAACCAAATTAGAGATAAGGTTCCGGGAATTGCGATGCGTACTACCCTGATATGTGGTTATCCTGGTGAGACTGAAGAAGATTTTGAAGAAATGGTGAGTTGGGTGAAGGAAACACGTTTCGATAGATTAGGTTGTTTTACTTACTCTCATGAAGAGAAAACCCATGCACATACCCTTATAGACGACGTACCTGATGAGGTTAAACAGGAACGTGTTGATGCAATAATGGAGCTGCAGCAGGGTATTTCGTTCGACAACAATCAGGGTAGAGTGGGTAAAACTTATAAAGTTTTAGTAGACAGAAAGGAAGGCGATTTCTTTATTGGAAGAACGGAATACGATTCTCCTGAGGTAGATAACGAGGTATTAATTGATGCTATAACTGGATATGCAGCAGTGGGAAGCTTCGTAAATGTGGAGATTGACCGCGCAGAAGATTTCGATCTGTATGGTCGGATTGTAAAATAAAGGCGTGATAGGATGAGTTGTTGTTTATTAACCTAAATTCGTTGCGATGCAGGCGAAATATATTTCTTATCAAGACACCCACGCGTTTTCTGCAGCCGTACTAGACTACCTGGCCTGCAAGGAACAACTTAAACCTTATTACAAATATAGTCCAAATTTAAAAGGATTTGCTTCAGCAATACCTAACCGCAACTTTAAGGGTGACAGGGCATTGCTAGTGGAGATTCTACAAAAGCAATATGGGTTAATAAAATCAAGTAGTTCAGTTAAAGCCAACATCAATCTATTAGCAGATGAACATACCTTTACCGTCACTACTGGTCACCAGCTTAATATTTTTACCGGCCCGCTTTACTTTATTTACAAGATTGTAAGCACAATAAACCTTGCACGTGAACTGAGACACGAATTCCCTAATTATAATTTCGTACCTGTTTACTGGATGGCTACTGAAGATCATGATTTTGAAGAAATTAATCACGTGAAACTGGAAGATAAGGTGCTGACTTGGAATAAAAAGACTAGCGGCGCAACCGGAAAGTTAAACATAAAAGATATCGAAGACGTCCTGATTGCCTATAAAGGTTTCTTAGGGATCACAGAAAATGGCTTAAAATTTTCGCGATTAGTTGAAGATGCCTATACCAAACATGTTAACTTGAGCGATGCGACAAGGGAGCTAGTAGACAGTCTGTTCGGACGTCACGGGTTGGTATGTATCGATGCCGATGAACCTGCATTGAAAGCGCAGTTTGCCGAGATTATTTATACAGACATTATTGAAGAGAATAGCTCGAAATTAATTGCCGATAGCAATGCGGGTTTAGAAAAATTGGGATATAAGCCTCAAGTGAACCCAAGAGAAATTAATTTTTTTTACATGACTGAAGGGTCAAGGGAAAGAATCATCGAAGATAAAGGCTCATACAGGATAAAAAATACCCCACTTCGCTTTACTAAAGAGGAGCTAAAAAATGAAATTAGTGCATATCCTGAAAAGTTCAGTCCGAATGTAGTAATGCGGCCACTTTACCAAGAAGTTATTTTGCCCAATCTTGCTTACATTGGGGGTGGTGCTGAAGTAACCTACTGGTTGCAGCTAAAAGCAAATTTTGATCATTATCATATCCCATTTCCAATCTTGCTACTTCGTAATTCGGTACAGTTCATTGATAAACGCAGTGAGCAAAGAATGCATATCCTTGGAATTTCGCAACGTGATCTTTTTAATGACACGTTGCAGTTGGAGAATGATTGGATAAAGTCTCACATTAATTTGCAGTTCAGTTTAAGCGAGGAAGAGAAGGCGATCAATGCAGTGTTTGATCAAATCAAAGCCAATGCTTTCATCATTGATAAAACGCTTGCTCAATCTGCCGATGCTGCAAAAACTCGTGCACTTAAGTTAATCTCAAATCTGGAGAAAAAAATGCTTCGTGCGGAAAAGCGAAAACATAAAACTTCTCTTGCACAAATTGAAAGTTTAAAGGGCAAATTATTCCCTTCCGGAGGTTTGCAGGAACGTGTTATGAACATCGCCCCAATGTATGTTGCCTATGGAGACGGATTTATTGATTCGTTATTAGAACACCTTAAACCCCTAGACAATAAGTTTACTATTCTCTTTGATTAAAAATGAATTTTATAACCTTTTCTGAAGTTAAGTTACGCCAATTTACTGAAGCTGTATTTCTGAAAATGGGATGCCCGGCACAAGACGCTTCACTGGCTACAGATGTTTTGTTGAAATCTGACTTGAGGGGTATAGATTCTCATGGAGTTGCTCGTTTAAGTGGCTATGTAAGGCTCTGGGAAAAAGAAAGGATCAATGCTCATCCTAATATCAAAGTTGTTCATGAAACTTATACTACCGCTACGGTAGACGGCGATGCCGGCCTTGGGCTTGTTGTAGCGCCATTTGCCATGAAAATTGCCATAGAAAAAGCTAAAATTTATGGTAGTGGATGGGTAGCGGTTAAAAATTCCAATCATTTTGGCATTGCTGGTTATCACGCCCTGTTGGCCGTGGAGCAGGACATGATTGGTATCAGCATGACGAATGCCAGTCCGCTGGTTGCCCCTACCTATGCTAGCGAAAGATTACTCGGAACCAACCCGATGTGTTATGCATTTCCGGCAGGGAAATACCCCCCGGTTGTTGTTGACATGGCGACAGCAGCCGCAGCAAATGGCAAATTAGAAATTGCCCAGCGAGCCAACAAGCCAATCCCCGAAGGATGGGCACAGGATAAAGACGGAAAAACTACTACAGACGCCAACGGACTTAAAGAAGGTGGGTCTCTACTGCCGCTTGGCAGTGATAAAGAACACGGCAGTCATAAAGGTTATGGACTGGGCGCAGCTGTTGATATTCTATCGGCAGTACTCTCAGGCGCCAATTATGGGCCTTGGGTTCCTCCTTTTGTAGCATTTCTTGAACCATCAGCCAACCCTGTTGGTGAGGGAGTTGGCCATTTTTTTGGAGCCATGCGTGTTGACGGGTTTCGCCCAAACCAGGAGTTTAAAGATCATCTTGATAATTGGATTTCCCGCTTTAAAAATGCAAAAACCGTGAACCCTAATAAAAAAGTAGTCATCCCCGGCGAGCCTGAATTTGATTTCGAAAATGAACGCAAAAAAAACGGCATCCCTTTGATAGATGCCGTTGTGAATGACTTAAATGAATTGGCGCAAAAACTAAATATTCCCAGCTTATCTTAGTGGATTCCTTTTAGTATCCTACTCCACCTGATCTTGCTAAGGAACGATCCATTCGTATCATAACTCATCCAGATAAATAAGGCTTTACCCACAATATGGTCTTCTGGTACAAAGCCCCAATATCTTGAATCCAATGAATTGTGTCTGTTGTCTCCCATCATCCAATAATAATCCATTTTAAAGGTATAATTAGTTGCTGGAGCTCCATTAATCAGCCAGCCATCACCCGATTTAACTAGCTTATTACCTTCATATATTCTGATACAACGCTCGTATAAAGGCATATTAGTGGTATCCAGTTGAACAGTCCAGCCCTTTTTAGGAATTTTAATAGGTCCAAAATTATCGACATTCCAGTTTCTGTTTGGATCGAACGGAAAAACATCAGCTTCACGCTCGCCAGCAGGCTTTAAATATGGCTTTACAGATTCAACAAAGTCAAGACTTTTTACTTTATCCATCATCAATTCAGAACCGTTAAAGATGTAAATCCTCTCTCCTTCTTGACTAATATCCGGATCTGCGTCTCTTAAACTAAAACCCATTTCACTAAAGATACCGAAGTTCACATCCGATGTTTTAAAAGTAACCAAGTACCTGAAGTTACCTGTATTTTTTAATTTTTCCGGTTTGCCGTTAACAGAAACCAAACCGTCCTTCATGCTAATCACATCTCCGGCAATGCCTATACACCTTTTAATATAGTTCTCTCGCTTATCTACTGGCCGGGTTATAATGGTGTACTGTGAATTAACTTGCTGCCAGCTACTGTTTCTAACCATCCTGTAATAATCATTGTCCTGTGCTTCTAAAGCTACAGTATCACCCTGCGGATAATTGAATACAACAACATCATTATTTTTTATGCCCTGTAGTCCTGGCAAACGGTGGTACTTCAATTGTACACCATCCCAGTATGCTTTTGTGCCCGTCAATGGCATAGTATGATGTGCAAAAGGGAATGCAACTGGTGTCATAGGTATTCTTGGTCCGTAATTAACCTTACTTACAAAAAGAAAATCTCCAATTAGCAGAGATCGCTCCATGGATCCTGTGGGTATGGTATAGGCTTCAATAAAGAATACCCTGATAATGGTTGCAGCAATTACTGCAAAGAGTACTGCGTCTACCCATTCACGGCTTTTGGTCTTTTTTTTCTTTGGCTTGGCAACCTTATCTTTTTGCCAGAATTTCCAACTCATGCTTATCGCTATTTAAAATTAAATATATCAGTAATATTATAAAAACCTTGTCTATGTTCCAGCCACTCTGCTGCAACAATAGCACCTAATGCAAAACCGGAGCGGCTATGCGCAGTATGCTTAAATTCAATTTCATCTACTTCAGAACTGTAAATAACGGTATGCGTACCGGGAATATTTTCTATCCTATGAGACTCGATTAACAACTGCTCTTTTTTTACCACCTCTTCAAACGGCGTACCTACCAGTTCATTTACCCATTCAGTTTTCCTATCCAGGTTATCAATAATACATTCTGCTATCGTCATGGCAGTCCCGCTTGGCGAATCCAGCTTTTGCGTGTGGTGAATTTCCTCAACCTGTACCTCATAGGCTGGAAAATTATTCATCAATTTAGCCAGCACTTTATTCATATGGAAAAAGATATTTACCCCAATACTGAAGTTTGACCCATAAAGCAAAGTATTGTTACTATTAAGGCATTGATTTTTTACCTCCTGCAATTGTCCGTACCAACCTGTTGTACCTACAACCACGGGCAGGTTAGCTTTAAAGCAAGCATAAATGTTATCCAATGCGGCATCAGGAGTGCTGAAATCGATAGCTACGTCCGCCTTACGAAGGTTGCTTTCTGTAAGGTCTCCCTTATTGTCTACCGTAATCTTTAGTACTATTTCATGGCCTCTATCTACCGCAAATCTTTCTATGATCTGCCCCATTTTTCCATAACCAAGCAATGCTATTTTCATTGTATTTATATTTTCATTAAGCTAATGATGCTTGCTTACGCAGGTTTCATTGTATTATCCTTCTGTTTAAAATAGTCCCACAAAGGGCGTTGAGTATACTCCCATATTGGAGTTGGCTGCAAATATATTATAATGAAAGCGTAATTTTCAATCCTGGAGCAATGGAATTGTTACCATACAAACTGCCTCCATTAATTATACCAGGAGAAACTTTGAATGCCACATCGCCAACATCAAAGTATTTAAGACGTGCGTCAACATATGCCTCTATGATATTCATAAGATATAGGCCCCCAAGTGAAAAAATAACTACCTCACGATTTCTGCGAGCGATATCTTTAGTTGCTATTAGGCCTTCTTGCGGGAAAGTTGCATAAATACTCCCAGGAGGCGATACCCCATTGTGTAGATTTCGGTCTTGCAGTTCTTTTAAATAAATCTTATAGCTTTTATCGTTGCTGATATACGAAAGGGTTAGTAATGTTGCACCTGTATAAATACCAGCTACTTTTGCTAGTCTGTAAACAGTAACCCCATTTCTGATTTGACCTAATCCCGGAAGAATAGCAGAACTTATGGCTGCGCGCCTAGCGGCGATTTTACCCAGATTAACATATTTCGGTTTGACCGTATCAATCCTTTTTGTCCTTGAACTGTCTAAAAATGCGCTGTCACGCGTTTTTTTCGATGTTTTCATCTGGGCATGTGCTCCAAAAGCTAACAGGAATAGCATTGAACATAAAAGCAGTCCTCTATTCATTACCAATCTAATAGTTCAAGTATACGACTGAGGTCGTCCTGTGAAACAAATGGTATCTCTATAGCACCTTTACCATTATCCGATATCTTCAGCTTTACACCAGTTGAAAATTTTGATGCCAACTCTCTCTGAAGCTTCTGATATTCAAAAGATATAGGATAATGGTAAAGGTGCTATAGAGATACCATTTGTTTCACAGGACGACCTCAGTCGTATACTTGAACTATT
>JANXVH010000158.1 GCA_025351765.1 Pedobacter sp. | reverse complement strand
AATATAAACCCGCTATAGCCTCCTTTTTGAAGGACTCGAAATCAAAATCGTTTTGTGTTGCCATATGTATGTCGATAGTTTAAAGTTACACTATTGACACAGTTGGCGGTACACCCTCCCATTGTCCAATTGGTTGCCAGTGTCCCGTCAAAGAAATTTACCTTAATAGAATGCTATTATAACAATAATAGCAACCGCTCCTATTCAAATCCTACTAAAACCTCTTTTAGCTTTTGAACTCTTTTTTTCCAAATTTTATTGAGTAAAATAATCTGTATTAATGTAATAGCGATTATTGCTCCGGCCAACAGATAAAACTTGGAAGGCGTAAACTTAATATTGTAACTAAAGAATAGCATCAGTCCTGATGTAAATATCAATCGGTTTATGATGGATCGAAAACCGTAAATCTTTGTTTTTCTAATGCCATTCTTCAGTGAGTTTAAGATATCAGAGCCATCCACTGGCCGATTGCTTAAGCGGTATCCATATAGATTATGGATCAAAGATGCTAATATAGAAAAGATCAATATTAAATTGATATAAAATGGCTTAGTAGCCCCATCAAATGCTGAGAAATAACAAAGCAGAAAGGCCGAAAAGCCAACTATTTCTATGGTAATTTGTGTTCTTATTTCTTTTAGAACGGGGTGGTGCTTTTCTTCCAACATGTAAATGATTTCTTCATTTGTCTTTTTATCAGGAGTTGGCATTTTCCATAGCGATTTTAGTTCGTTCTCTTCCATTGTTATTTTATAAGGGATTGGATTTTAGTTTTTATTCGGTTAATCTTTACACCAACATAATTTTCATTGATTCCGCTGACCTCGGCAATCTGTTGATAACTTAAATCTTCCAGATATAGTGTGATAATTGCTTTATCTGCATCATTAAGTTTCTGTAATGCTTTAAAAAGCTTTTCGTATCTGGCAGTTTGTTCGTCGTTTACCTGTTCATCCGCCAAATCTGGCAGTTCTGATGTATAACTTAGATCTGGACTCTTTTTACGAAACGCACTGATGGCTGTGTTAAATGCTATTCTATATAACCAGGTGCTTATTTTAGACTCGCCTTTAAAGCTAGTATAGGATTTCCAAAGCTGATACGTTATTTCCTGAAAAAGATCCTGACGATCTTCCGGTCTATCGCGATACAAACGACATATTTTATGAATAATACCGCTGTGCTGGTTAATCAATAAAATAAAATCAGATTTATCTTTGTCCTTATTATAAACCATTGTTTGATATTAATGGGCACATAATTAGCGACTTTTGGACTTAACAGCTTCAAGTTGACTTAATCTCATTTGGAGAGAATCAAGGCGATCAAGAATCACACTATTCTGCAGCTTTAGGCTGTCAATTTGTACTTTAAGATCCTGATCTCTAATTTTTGAACGTCCCTCTGGAGATGATGTAGGACCGCAGGCTATCAATGTTAACATCAAAAAAGTAAGTAATAGTTTCATATTTTATTATTTAACCAATTAGTTGTAAGACTGGATAAAAACTTACACTACCAGCATAATAAATATGATTATGACCTCTTAAAACTAAAAAATCGTTAACCCCGAGCGATAACTTCTGCTTTTACCTTTTTAAGATTGGTGTAATTTACAATTAACAAAGCCAGAAACACAATAGGCGAAATAGTAAACACGTTAAAACCTCTTTTTAGAGTAATGAATATACCAGCTGATATCATTAATATAACGCTTACTCCTATTACTTTTACAGCTATAGACAGTGTTTTTTCGTATTTCTTTAATTCTTCAGAAGTCATTTGATCCAGATTTTCTTGTGTCATGTTTGTTGGTTAAGGTTTGTCTAATTTAAAGAAACTACTTAACACCAACAAGAAAACCTGATTTTAGCAGTTAATTTACTAAAAAATGTAGCTTTATATCACTATATTACAGGCGATGAGTAATTTAGCATTTACAATATTTAATCACAACGTTGGTTTATCAGAGATCATTTTAATACTTCTGGCCGCCTTTGTTATATTTTTAATCCTGCGGAATATTGGTTTGCAAAATAAACCAAAATAGGCTACAAAAAACCGGTAGCCGAAAGGTAATTTTTTAAGATGCAGGCTCATCTTCGCACTGCGTTCAGTAACGAGTACATCTCCTTCTGTATTTACAATTATTGCATAGGTAACATAAATCATAGCGGGGAAATAAGTTTTTTTAAACATATTGATTATATTAAAGAAACACCCGTAATTTTATCAAATCATAGTACCTTCTAGATATTCATTGCCATGCCTTAAGGAAGGGTTAGGGTTAGGTTTTGCATGACTCCGCATTCCGTCAGCACTGCCTGCGCCCTGAGTCCGCCTTTTACTAGCGAAAAGGCGGACTCAGGGCGGACTCACTGCGCAGTCACCGCGCACTCATGGCGAATCCAACCCTAAGGCTTCCGGAGTTATACCCCTACCCATTAACAAAATTGTCGCTTCTTTATAATTTCAATACTTAAACTTAAGCATATCTCTTGTCGCATCCATATGCTTTTTTAAGAGCCTTTCAGTTTCTGAAGTATAAAAATAAAAGTCAAGTAGAGCTTCCCGTTATCGTAAAGTAGAATAATTGTAAAACTGCAATTTCCCATTTCCGGTTATGGTTATAGTTTTTGTTTCATCGCCGCCTACATTATTCTTAAGATTGAGGGTGATGGTATTAATTCCAGTTTTTAACGGTATTCTGGCATAGCTAATATGCGCCGGCAACGATTGCCAGTTTCGGGTATCCGCTTTCTCTGAAAGTAAACTATACAACTGCATACCAAACCCTAGGCCTTCTAATAAGCGGTTGTCTTTACCTTTTTCTCCCGTGCCTTTAGCGCTTTCTTTAAGCACATACTCTGCGCTTTTCTTTACGGCAATTCTGGTTAAAGTTTTACCCATTTCTTTCATAAAACGCTGATCTAGGGTTTTAAACGCGAGGTAGTTAATATCTTCTGTTTTTTCCAAATCTAAATTAATTTGGCCATTACCAATAGTTGCAGCAACATAATAAGCGGGCTGAGCCAAGTATTTTGGATAAGTAGCCCTTAAACTAGAAACTCCACTGAGATTGATATCTCCTGTACCCTGATAAGGAATAAAAATATTGCCTCCGTTTGTAAAAACAAGGTTTCCGTTACTCCCTTTAATTAATGAGAAAAAGAATTCTTCTTGTTTCTTTATGGGGGCTACACCATTCTCCCAGAAAAATATCACTTCTCCACCTGCTGATTGGGCTTGAGGTTGGTATTTTATATTTAATAATTTTTCAAAATGCGACAGCTCAGTTTTAAAATCGTTAACATAAGCCATTTTTAACAAATCCTGCCCAAGCGCCTTCGGCATTTTGGTACCGTACCAGGTGCTGTCCTTTGCGCTGAGGTAAACTTCGGCAGCGTTTCTATAGGCAATGAACGCATTGTTAACGTCGTTCGCACTTTCATAGATTAGACCCTGCAAGGTTAATGAAAATGCATCTTTAGAATAGCGTTTTTCTTTATTACTGAACTTCTCATCCTGCTCCTGAGATTGAAGACTGATTCTTCTGGCTTCTACAATAGCATCTTCAGTTTTATTTAAGTACAAATAGTTAAGGGCCTTATAATAATGGATCATAAACTTTTCAAAGTCTTCACCTTTATAGGTTTGAGTCATTGGATTAACCAATGTACCTATAAGGGCATCTCCAACCCCAGCTGTACCATTTTCTAAAAGCTGATCCGCCTCATTAAAATAGTTATTACTGGCTTCAAACTCTCCGTTAAGATGACTAACCTTTCCCCTTTCTAGTAAAAAAAGCAATTTGTTTCTAGGCTTTTGCAGCAATACATTCTTATCAAGCTCTTTACCAGCTTCGGCGTAGCTACCGGCTCTAATCTGTTTATAATAAACACTGATCTTGTCATTATAACTTGCACAGCCGAAAAGAAAAGGCATCAATCCAATTATAATTGATGCCTTAAAAAAATGTTTGGTATTCATATAGATAAGGCCAGAAATAAGGCCTAGTTTTTAACAGCTTTTGTGATTTTTTTCTCGCCAATCCATACCACCTCGTTAGTTTGTATATCAGTAAGTTCTAGATTTACCTGATAATAGACTACTTTGTTTCTTTTATGCGAATCTACAATAGAGTTAATTGATCCTTGTAAGATGTAATCTGCCCCATTTTCCAATCCAAACTTCTTCATGGTTGACACTGATGCATTATCTTGCTGATCAGCTTTTTCTGCACGCAACTCTTCTCTCTTTTTACCACCTTGAACCAGGCGAATGTTGCCATTTTGAACAAAAGAAGACTCCACAGCCTTAACAAATGTTTCTGCCTCTATATGTTCGTGACTTTTGTTTTGAACGAGCCCTACTATAATTGTGGGTTTTTTACCTGCCTTACTTTCTAGATACGCAGGCAACCATTTGGCCGATACAATGCTTTTTGTCATTTCTTCGGCAACCAGTCTAGAATCAGTTACATTCCAGTTCCCACTAATGTCTGCTGCACTTTCCGTGTTTATACGAGTAACCTGTCTGGCACACGAGCTAAGCATTAGTCCCAAAATTGCAACTACTGTGATGTTTTTTAGTTTATTGAAATACATATAATTTAGTTTTATTTGTCTCTATTTAGTTAATTAATGGCTTTAACGTTACCAGCCGAAATGGTGTCCTCTATTGTAATTTCTATACCCATTACCATAATCACGATACCCGAAGTTGTTGTATCTTAAAGTTGGGTAGAAGAAAGGACCACCATAAAAAGAATAATCTAACTGGTTGTTATAAAAGTTGCTTTCCTTTCTAAGCTTACGTTTTGCTTCGCGAGCCTCATACCAATCATACGCTTTATAGGTTTCCTGAATGGTTGTTCCCTGCGTGCTTGTCAATGAATCAGACTTGTTCATGTATTTCGCCCTGCTTTGTTCGTAACGTGGATTTTGATCAGTCGCTAAGCTTGCGTGTTGAGCATTACTGTGGAGGGAAAGGGCAATCAAACCTGCTATTGTTATCAGAATAGTTCTCATATCTCAAATTTGTTCATGTTATTTTATAAAGACGATAAAAAATACAAAAGGTTACATTAACTGGTGAAAAAACAAGAGCGTGCTAAGATTAAACTGACTATTGATAATGAAGTGTTTGGAAGTGAAGTAACAACTCAGGTCAATTCGTAAAACTTGCTATCGGTGCTGTTACCAAGAAAGAAACCGAGTTTTGTTGGTTTGCTTTTTACTTTAGCTTTTAATCCGCCCAGTAGCGTTTTAAACGTTTGCATTGCTGTATCAAGATCCTGGTCATCAGGTACGTTAATAAAGATGTGATTGCGGTCGCTTGCTATCAACCATCCCTGCAAATTCTGTTTCAATAAAAGGTCTAACCACTCGTCTTTATAGGATGCCATATTATATATATATTTATTTACATCTTGCTTTTAACGCCCAACCGTACTGCTTTTCTTAAAATTCCATCATCTGTATCAGCACCGTAATCCCAGTACATCGCACCCATCATCCCCTTCTTTAGCAAGTAATCGCATTTAACAGCTATTGATTTAGGTGTTTCATAACTCAGAACAAACTCGCCTTTTTCATTTTCCCAGTAAGGAGCTTTGGCTTCCTGATCCCAAAGCTGCTTAAATCCTGTAAGCTTTATAATATCACGATAATCAATATAACCTGCAATACCGTTTCTGCCATGCCCGTAAAATGGAATGCCTAACACTAGTTTGTTAATTGGGATACCTGCATTTACATGCGCGTTTACGGCTTCGTCAACGCTCAAACCGCTTGTGGCTTTAGATTTATAAAGACCGGCATGGTGATATGGTGGGCTCGCCATGTCATACGCCATAATGTTTACAAAATCTACAATCGGACTTACCTCCTTAAAATCAATGTATTTAGCATCTGCAGAGGAGGCAAGCGTAAGCAACTTCGTATTTCCAATACTATTTCTAATCTCCTGCATCATTAATGTATAGTTTTTGGTATCATCTGGCGATGATGATATTTTTGCTGCATTGCTTGATGGATATTCCCAATCTATATCAATACCATCCAGCTTAAAATCATTAACTATTCGCTTACAATCGGCTGCAAATTTCTTCCTGTTCTCCTTAATAGCGGCCATTTCACTAAACTTACCACTGCCCCATCCTCCAATAGAAACCAATACTTTAAGTTTGGGATGCTGCTTTTTTAGCGCTACTATGCTTTTAAGTCTGCCTTGATTATCAATTCGGATCCCATTAAAAGTAGCGTTGACATGCCCAAAAGCATAATTGATATGGGTTACAAAGGCAGGGTCGGGCATTACAGTTGTCCAGGATGTAACATAGGCGACGATCACTTTTTTTTGTGCATAAATAGGATTGAAGGCAATTAGAAGAAGAAGTATTAAAATAGATTTAAAAAGTTTCATGCCTTAAATATATCGATTTATAGCGACTAGTTAGCCCACCCAGAGCGACGCTGAGCGGCCTCGAACTTAAATATCCTTTTAACAGAATCCATTTGTTTATCAAAAGAGGTAATCACCTTTGGTGCTCTGAAGTCTTCATAACCTGCAACAATTGTCACAACCATCGGTTCTCCCTGATTAGCTTTATTGACCTCAATACTATTTAACTCATATTCTGAAGCAACAATCATCATGGCATCTGCAGCAGGCATTAAAGCCCAGTGCAAATCATCTGACTCCACCATACATTTTAGTGAAGCTAACGTGGGTTTGAAACTGAAGATTTGTATCAACTCTAACCAGCTATAGACCTTTCTATCTTTAATTAAGTCAATCAGGATGGCACCATACTTACCAGTTTCTCCATACCTTTTAGTGGATTGTATAGGTGAAAGGGCGACCATACTTTGGATATCTGCTTTGTTAAGCAGGAAGATTGATAGTGCATCTACCCTCTTACCATTAAGTATAACTGCCGGTCGCTGATCAATGGAATCAGCCCGTTTACTGCTTTTTTTTTGAGCCTTTACTGACCAAGAAAACAACAACGTCAATATAAATAGCATCATTATTCTCATTTCTCGTTGTTATTAATTCTGTCTTTATCAAATCCCTCTTTATTCAAGGCTCTTAAAATGGGTATCATTATTTCATCATCTTTATATTCTGCCCATCCTATAATTTGCGGCGTATTTACAGACAAATAGAACTTCTTTTTAGAATTCCATCCATAAATATCAACCCCTGTTACATATTTTTTAGAAAATACAGTTC
Organism: Pedobacter sp.; assembly: GCA_025351765.1. Classification (GTDB taxonomy): domain Bacteria; phylum Bacteroidota; class Bacteroidia; order Sphingobacteriales; family Sphingobacteriaceae; genus Pedobacter. The sequence goes on along the minus strand of JANXVH010000158.1, from coordinate 61,978 downwards.
GTTCTTTGTCGCGAATATCAGGATATTTTGATATACTGAGCCCAAAATCAATGGCATTATCATTTAGATGATAAAGGTTAAGCAACTCTTTATAAGAAACAACATCAGAAACATCCTTTATAAAGACAATATGTATGGAATCTGCATCACCAGGGTCAATCTTATAAATTTTTTTAGCGTTAACTGCGCTAAGGCTTCTAACAGAATCTATAGAAGCTGGCTCTAAACAACTGAATGAGGGGCCAGAAACCTCCCTTGTATTAAGGAAATATTTCCTTTTTGTTTGCGCAAACACAGACATTGAAAATAATAGACAAAAAATAAAGAGCATTAAATTTCTCATTTGGGATACTATTTGATAACTCAAGATAATAAATATTAGCGTTATCTAGCTATTTATCTAGTCTGTTTGATGCGCATTAGATCGAGGATTTGTTCGTATCCAAATCAATACCTAAACTATCCTGCTCATCAGACAGTCGTTTCTTCAACATCTTTCTTTTTTTCTACACTGGACTCAGTTTTTGTTTGTAGGCCTGGGTCTATGGAATTTTTAGATTGTGTAGTTTTATCTATGTTATTTGGCTTCCTTTTTGGCCTGCGTTTAGCCTAATATTTTAGTTTGCAGTGATTATAGAACAAGCTGAAACGACAATGACTTTATACTGATTGGCTTAAAGAAATTTAATTTTTAAAATATAATGCGTTATTACAATAAATTAAATTGTATATTTGTGAATATTTAATTAATAATACAATGCAACAAGGAACAGTAAAATTTTTCAATGAGACAAAAGGTTTTGGATTTATCGTACCAGCTAATGGTGACGCTGAAATCTTTGTACACTCTTCAGGCCTAATTGACAGCATTCGTGAGAACGATTCAGTTAGCTATGACGTTGAGCAAGGTAAAAAAGGCTTAAACGCTATTAATGTTAAGATCAGTTAATTAAACTCATTTTATAAGTTAATAAAAAGCATCCTCAAAAGGGATGCTTTTTCTTTTAATAGTAAAATTATGAAAGTATTTTTAAAGTGGGTATTTGCGCTGATTATGATGATTGCAGGGATCAATCACTTTATAAATCCGGCATTTTACCAGGGATTTATCCCCCCATTGGATGCCGCTTCTTTTGGTAAATTACACCATCGGCGTAATAGAATTTGCAATTGGCCTAGGATTATTATTGCCGAAATACAATAAAAAAGCCGCTACTCTCCTCTTGCTAATGATGATCTTTTTTTTGCCATTTCATGTAGTTGATGCATTTCGAGAACATCCGGGTGTTGGCACTCATCTGCTTGCAAATATTAGGCTTCTAATCCAATTTTTATTGATTTGGTGGGCATGGTTCCTTACTAAAAGAAACATTTAACATACTTTGGTGTTATTCTGATATAATAGAACATAACATGAATAGAACAATAGCTTTAGTAATGATTGTACTTGGAATCATTATGCTGGTATGGACAGGATTTACTTATACACAAAAAGAAAAATTAGTAGATGCTGGACCTATTCAAATCTCTGCAGATAAAGAGAAAAGTGTAAATTGGCCGCCATATGTAGGGGGTTTAATACTTATTGCAGGTGTAGTAATACTAACTACATCTAAGAAAAGTTAACTCGTTATATGAGATCAAAGGCTCTTACATACTGCGAAAGCTCAAAAGAGTTAGATACATTAAGCTTCCGGTGTATAATGATTACTCCTGGAAGCTGATCAGCCAATGTACTAATGGTATTAATTTTTTCCGTGATACGGCTTTCGAGATCAGTTGTTATTTTCATGTAGTTATAAACAGGAATTTCACCAATTTAATAATTACAAGGATATAAATGGATATAAACTGTGTAAAAACTCAGTTTAAGGACAAGGACTTGTCGAGAAAATGAATCTTCCCCTTTCAAAATTGATCGGTTTATCTTTTACAAAGGATGATTTACCTAGATATGTCTCAATCTGACCTACACCCATAAACAGTTTACCTTCTTTTTTAAGAAATGCCAGAGGGTTCTTGTAAATAGTCTTATTAATTGCACCTATTTTAAATGTGTAATCAACAAATAAAGTATCTCCTTTAAATTTGCCTAATAAGGTTCCTTCACTATCGCCCTTCTCGAGGTAGTTTATCAGCAATGCTCCGGATATCTTTCCATCTTTTGCTGTAATAAGGCTTAGTTTAGCTGTATCCGTACCATCTACTGCAGTATAACATTTCATGTTTGCAGAATCCAGCTTGGTTGCTGATATTTCAGTCTTTGGTTTTTCAGTTGAACTACATGCAAATAATGTAGAAAAAAAGAGCGCAATCAAATAAGGTGTTATAGTTTTCATATTCACGTTTTATAAATGATGATTTTTACCAGCCAATTCCATAATCTTCTCCATGATTGCTTGAACCTCCCCACAGGGAGTTGTGTTTCCAGTCGAAATAAATAGCATTTATCGGGCCACTAGTACGGTCATCAAAGCTTAAGATATAACCCATTTTCTTCAATTCTTCTCTAACACTTTCTTTTGTTCCATTTTGCAGTAATATTTGTCCGGGCTTCGGCATTCTATCTGTAGTTTTAGTACCTCCAAGCGATAACCAAAGCTGGTTCGTATTAAAGTTTGGTGCCTCAGTAGCTTGTTGCACATTCATACCAAATTCTGTCATGTTTAGAAAGAATTGTAATAGGTTCTGATCTTGGGTATCTCCACCTTGTACAGCTGATGAAATAAAAGGCTTACCAGCCTTTAAGGCTAATGAAGGCGAGAGTGTCACTCTTGGACGCTTTCCTGGCGCAACTACATTAAAAGGATTTAAAGTGGAATCCAGCACAAAACTCTGCATTCGCTGACTCATTCCTATTCCTGTTTTCCCTGCAATACACGCCGGTAACCACCCGCCGCTTGGTGTAATTGAAACAACCCAGCCTTCTTTATCAGCCGCTTCGACGGACGTTGTTCCTCTCCAAAGCATATCGTGATAGTCCTGAGGTTTAGCGGTATTCCCTAAATCATGAACAGGTGCAAAATTACGTTTAGTAGTATCCATTTCAAAGCCCCTATTCTTTAGTAAGTTAATGTAAGGATTTGACCTCCCTTCAAAGGGATAAGGATTGCCTGGTCCAATAGCAGGATTGTTCTTGTTAAAATCGATCAACTGCGCACGTTGTTTTGCGTAACCCTTACTTAAGAGACCTTTGATGGGCTCCGCCGGACTTGCATACGGATCGCCATAATAGAAGTCGCGGTCTGCAAAGGCCAGGTTCATGGCCTGATAAACAGTATGAATGTATTTAGAACTATTATAGCCCATTGCCTTCAGGTCGAAATTCTCCAAAATATTAAGTGCTTGCAACATTACGGGGCCCTGTGTCCATTGTTGCATTTTATACACATCTATACCTTTATAATTTATGGTTAACGGTTCCTCTTCAATAGGCTTCCAGTTTGCCAGGTCTTCCATTGTTATTAAACCTCCTTGCTCCTTACTTCCCCTAACAAATTCTTTAGCAATATCTCCTTTGTAAAAACGGTCGTACGCAGCCATCAATGCTTCTTTTCTATTTTCACCTTGTTTCAATGCCTTACGCTCTGCTTCAACCATTTTTGTTAGCGTAGCCAGCAAATCTTTTTGCACAAATATCTCTCCCGCTTCAGGAGCCTCCCTGGTTTCGCCCTGATGTGTTAGGAATACTTTTTTACTGTAGGGCCATTGTTTGATGAGTACTTTTTGTCGTTCCATTGTGTTGGCCGCTTGCGCTTCAATTGGATAACCCGATGCCATTTGCATAGCTGGAGCAAGAACTTGTTCCAAACTCATAGTACCATAGTTGATTAGCATATAGATGATGCCTCCTACCGTACCCGGTGTTGTGGCAGCAAGTGGACCATACTCTGGAGGAAAATTGTAGCCTTTATTTTTAAAGAACTGCGCCGTGGCGCCGGTGGGTGCAACGCCCATAGCATTAATTGATGTTACTTTTTTTGTTTTAGGATTGTAGATTAATACCTGTGTTTCTCCACCCCAACTCAGCGTATCCCACATAGTACAGGTCGCTGCAAGCATTGCACAGGCAGCGTCCACCGCATTTCCGCCTTTTTGAAAAGTCATAGCTCCTGCTGTTGCTGCTAATGGCTTGCCAGTTATTGCCATCCAATTGCTGCCATGAAGTACAGGTTTTTGCGTTTGTTGTGCAGAAACTTTGGAAATAACTAAGAAAAGGACTAAATAAATTAGTTGTTGCTTCATAGACTGGGAATGAACAACTAAATTAACTAAAATAAAACGTAAAAACCCCTCAAAAGGACTTTGTCCTTTTGAGGGGTACGAGAATAGGGTTGAAAATTATAATCTAAATGAAATTCCTACGTTTACAGAATAATCAGCAAATGCTGCATCTCCATTTACAACCAAAGCATTGGTTGAGCTTGCCTTATCAGTTACACTTTGTGTACGTTTTCTATAAACTGCACGTTGCAGAGATGTGTATAGATTAACTTTACCCAATTGGTAAGTCAAACTTGGCTCTACAGAGATCACATATCCAGGTCTGCGGAAATCTCCACTTCCACCAATTAAATCATAGACAGGGATACCTTCAGCTCGTGCACCTGCAGAGATCACAAATTTATCAACAGCGAAGTTTCCACCTAAACGAGCCATAAATTGATCTGGCACGCTGCTGATGGCTTCGTTTGCTAGTCTAGGTGGAGCAATCAATTCACGATATGTTCTTACACCATTGTTTTGACGTGGATTACTCAAATAGAAGGCATTACCATATAGCCCAATATGTTTCGCTACTGCAACAAAACCATTCAGTTCTAGTGTAAGCCCTGTTCCGCCATCACCCAATTGAATTGATTGATCTACTGTACGTAATTCAGGGGTTCCACCTGGGCCAACATTTTGCCAGTAATCTTTATAGTTGTAATCACCAGTAGCAAATTTAATACCTAAACCTACCTGTAAGTTTGCCTGAGGACTGGTAGTTGGATTAAACAGCCAACGGTACGCAGCAATACGGACATCTCCTAAACCAAAAGAATGTGTGCTATGTCTTTCGCCCGTGCCAATATTTGCGGGCATGTTGTGCTCATATTTAGAAGACCGTGCATTCGATATAATAGGAACATCTATCATGGCCGACCAGCGGTCATTAAATACTCTAATCAATGTTAAATCAGTTGCAAATTGGTGGTTGATCACCTCGTTTCCTGCTTTAATGCGTGCTGCCTGATAAACATCACCTTTGTAATGTTTGTTAGACATAAAATAACGGGTGTTGGAATTGAATACCCAGCTTCCGCCTTTCATATTTGCACTATCCGGGTGACCTGTAAGACTACAGATACCGCCAGTACTTCTAATTGCTACACAGCCTTGAGAGTAACCTTTAACTGATAGTAAAGTAATAATGATAATGGTAAAGATTTTTTTCATGCGTTTGTTTTTGTTTAATTATATATGGTTGGATTAACTATTATTTGTTGTTAAACTGAAAAGCTTTCAGTTTATCCTGGTTGATACCAATTAGCAAGGTGTTCTTCACTTGAATCACACTCCTGACATCGCCTCTAATATTTAGCCCGGACTGCTGCTGATTTATGTAGCTAAAACCTCCTTTGCCATTTCCTTTTAACAGTATACCATGATTGGCGTCATACTTACCAAAGCGAAGGCGAGATTGATTGATGTTACCACAAAGCAAAAGATCCTTTTTCCCATCGCCATCATAGTCTAATGGTGTAATGGTAAACACTGGCGAGAACTGAGCCTCTATAGGTAAAGGTTTTTCTTTGAACTTTCCGTTCTTACCACGCTCAAAATAAGCAGTCTTTAAATAATTGGCCTTCAGTGTCTTTGCATCCTTGAGCTCCTCTGGAGTAAAGATGTCTTTCATTTCTGCATCAGCATAACTCTTATAATCAGGGAATTTTGGGCGCATAGAACTGATCTGATCAAGCATTTCGTCTCTGGTAACATATGGATAACATTTACCCATAATGTAGAAACATAAAATAGGGTCAACAGCACCATTATCATCAAAATCTTTATAAACAAGCGTAGCAGGTTCGCTATCGCTCACTTTACACTGACTATTTAAACCTAGGTTACCCACAATAAGATCAGGATTTCCGTCGCCATTCATATCCTCAACTTTTAACTTGTTCCAAAATCCGCTATACGCTTTATCAAAATAACTGGTTGTTTGATTCTTAAGTTTTCCCCCTGTGTTAATATAAACTGCAATTGGCATCCATTCTCCTACCAGAATCAGATCCTGTTTCTTATCCCCATTAAGATCAATCCAAGCAGCATCAGTAACCATTCCTGTAGTTTTTAATTCTGGAGCAATAGTTGCCAACTGATCTTTGAAATTGCCTTTACCATCATTTATTAGCAAGTAGCTTTGAGGTGCTTCCGGATACCTTGAAGGGATTACCCGACCACCAACAAAAATATCTGGATGCCCATCGCTATTGAAATCGCCTACTCTAGCACAACTCTTACTACCGTGCATCAAAGGAAGCGCATTAACGGCCTTAGTAAAATTACCTTTTCCATCATTTAGATATAGCCTGTCTTGAAAAAGAGGATCATCAATCGCATAACTATTGTAACCTCCACTTACCACATAAAGATCCTGAAAGCCGTCACTATTTGCGTCTAAGAATATGGCATCGGTATCTTGGCTAGCCCTATCTATTTCAAAAGCTTTAGAATTGCCCAAAAACTTACCGTTCTTTTGTTGTATAAAAATACTTCCTGCCACATTAATATCACCACCTATAAAAACATCCTCCAAACCGTCACCATTCACATCAGATTTAGCCATACATGGTCCTGAAAAAGAAAGTGCGTTAACAAGCAGTGTTTGGCGTTTAAAATCGTTAACCGTGTTTTTCTTTTGCACATAGGCCACAGGCGATGTAATTTCTTTAAATACTGCTGGTTTAGCTGTGGGTGCTACATAAGTATCAATTGCATCTTTTTCTTTCAAATAAAGGGTAAGATCAGCCTGTACATTTTTAAGCACTTGTTGTTTGCCGCTTAACCAAACCACACGAACTGAATCTAGTTTAGTTTGGTTACCTAAACCGAAGTGCAAGGTTGATGAAACGCTAGACAAGTATCCTTTAGCAGGCATCTGATCTAGCCATTGTATCTTATTTCCATAGTAAATGGTTACTTTGGCTCCTAGCCCGTCTGTATTCTTTTTAGCACCACTTAGCTTAAGTTTAATATAATGACTTTTAGGATTTCCCTGATTTTGGTAAACAAAGGCGGCCTTGTTTATATTATTAACAATAAGGTCAAGATCTCCATCATTGTCAAGATCTGAATAAACTGCGCCACTACTGTTAGATGGCATATCAAAACCCCAATTACTTGTTTTTTTAGAGAAGGTAAGATCGCCATTGTTTTTGTACATGTAGTTTTTTACGTCAGAGGATGGCAGCTTACCAAGCATTTCCATAATGTGCTTTGGCTCCACATCGCCATTTATACTTTTAAAATAGTTTTCATTGTATTTCACCACGTCCATGTTGGTAAAATCATGTAAGTAACCATTGGTTACAAACAGATCTTTCCATCCATCGTTGTCAAAGTCGGCAAAAAGAGGTGCCCAACTCCAGTCGGTATTGGAAATTCCCGAAAGCTGACCAATCTCACTAAAACTACCTTTTCCATTGTTAATATGGAGCATATTACGCATATATTGGTAGTAAAGGCCGTTTCGAAGATTTAAGTAAAAGAACTCGTAATTATCAAATCCCTGGAGCAGCTTCTGCCTCTTATTGTCTTCCGGGATCATGTCTAAGGTAAAAATATCCGGCAATCCGTCATTATTTACATCAGATATATTATTACCCATTGAGTACATGGAAATATGATCCAGATTATTGCTTAGCTGATCAGTAAAGGTTCCATTCTTATTATTGATATACAAATGATCCTGAATTGAATAATCGTTAGATACATACATATCCGGCCAACCATCGTTATTTACGTCTGAAATAGAAGCACTTAAGCCGTAAGATAATACTGAATTGTTCAGCCCAGCTTTAACCGTTACTTCAGTAAAATGTTCTCCATCGTTGCGGTATAGTTTAGATCCTGATTGTAAGTCAGGCTTTTTCCTTAATTCTTGTATAGTTATATCATCAAGATTTGTGAGTACTTTGATATTTTCATTTACCAATAACATATCCAGATCACCATCTCGATCATAGTCAAAAAAGTAAGATTGAGTGCTATATGCCGGATCAGCAAGTCCGTATTTCTCCGCCTCATCTTTAAATGTGGGTATTCCTTCAGCATTAGCGCCCTGGTTAATAAAAAGCTGATTCTTTCTTAATTCCGGATCATAATCGCCAGAATAGCATATATAAATATCCAATTTTCCGTCTCCGTTCACATCAGCCATATTAACCCCATTTTTCCAAGTGCCTGGTCTGCCTGCAACACCAGCAATTTCAGTGATATCGGCAAAATGCATATCACCCTGATTAAAATAGAGTTTGTTCCCAGTCATGTTCCCAGACAAGTAAACTTCATCTTGTCCGTCGCCATTTAAATCGCCCACAGCAACCCCACTGCCGTTATAAAAGGCAGGATAGTTAAAAACATTGTGTTCAAAGGTTTCAGATATATTATTACTAAAGAATATATTAGTTCTGGTAGAATCAAGTAGTTTAAAAAGCGGCTTTTCAGTTATCTGATTTTTTTCTGTTTTCCCAGACCTGTTACACCCGGATAGCAAGAACAGGACGGCTATAAATAAGTAAAGATTTTTCATTAGAATTGGCGTTGGCTACATTTGGTTGGTTACTGAAATTATAGACTTGTTATTATTTGTATGATAGATTAAACACATACAAATCGTTTTGAAGGGTTTACTTGGTAATTGACGCCAATTTATAACTTTTATTTAATAGGTAAAACAAAAGTAGGAGTTTCTGTAACAAAAATATTCAATTTCCCGTTCTTTATAATTACCAACTCTTCAGACATCTGGTCTGATCCAGGCAAGGGTTTGTGTATTTTTGCCGATTTAAAACCCGGAAGTGTCAATATGTAACTAACTGTGCTGCCGTTATCAGTAGGTTTTGTAAGAATGAAAGCTGTTTTATTACCGAGATGGTATTCATCTAAAATCGGATCCTTTCCAGATGTACTGTAAAAGGTGTAATTACCCATTAATTTATTGGCCTGAAAAATGTAATCGGCCGCAGGTTTTCTTGTCCTGTTTGCATTTAATAAACCTGAAGACGAAAATTTACCTGGATCAGTCAAATTGAGATCATAGGTTTGATAAAAAAATACCCTTGATATTCCATTTCTAAGATTCAGTAATGCAGTTCTCAAGATCCAATCGGCCTGTGTTAGCTCCGCACTTTTACTACCAATTGGAACAGCTTTTAGCGGGCTCCCGGCATTCACATCGTAACCTGTTTCACTTAACCAAACGGGCATATTGCCAGCGTAAGATTTAGACATATTTACAAATTCTTTAGCCAATCTTTCAGCACTGGAAACCTCTGGCGCCTTACCCCTATCGCCCTCGCCACCAGTTGGAGAACTGTCATCGCCAGTGTAATAATGATAATTGATCACATCCCAGCAAAGATTGACAGAGCCATCTTTTCTTAATCCCCTATTTTCCCTGCACCAGGAAATCATCTCTTTTACATACGCTATACTTGGTTTCGCCAGTCCGCCCATTACCACTATCATATTAGGATCTGCATTTTTTACGCCTACTTCAGCACCCATGGTATTCTTATGCCCATCATAAAATGCGGACATATTTGCAGCGAAATTCTTTCCAGAAGAGCACGCCTTTGGACCCTTCCACCATTTATCTCGTTCATTATCGCACTCCATATACTTAATCAACCCCATTCCCCGTTTTACAACGTTTACCGGATCTCCTCCCCAACGTGGAAGTGCATTAACCTTTAGTAAAGAAAGATCTACTTTGCTATTGCTCCCATAACGAGCAGCATATTGAAATGCAACTTTAGCCTGTTCAATGTATGATTTTGGGTCGGAGAACTCCTTTCCGTATTTTACTGGAACGTTATCTGCATCCCTCATGTCTGTCGGATACGTATCTTGCATCCACTTCGGTATCGTTTTAAGACAGGCCAAAACCATCATATTTTGCAATTTGCAACTCTGGTAAAATGCATCATAATTCCAACCACCACTTCTTGTTGGGTTAAAAGTATAGCTACCTTCCTCCTGTTCCAGTTTTTCCCAATCCATGTAATGCCTTATGGAAGAGAAAGATTTCATTGCTCTGAGCTCATCTTCATTAACAACTAATCCATTCTTATCATCCAGAAAATCCCATTCAAAAGAATTGATACCAAAAGCATCCTTTAATTTTGCTGGTTTTTTAAAAGCGGATTTCTGCGCAAATGCGCAAATCGAAATAAATTGAAGAATAATAAGAGCTTTTAGTATTTTCATTTGGTTGGCACTACTCCACTATTTATCAAACTTACATAAAAGTTAGAATCAAGAAATGTTAATTTACAAATACAATGAAAAATAGCGAGATTCTTTTAGCCTTTGTTTCTAGGTGGTCAATTGTATACTTCGCACAGGTATTTCAATAAACTTTTAACTAATAATTTTGTTATAATTTTACACTAATAATTTTGTTGTAATATAAAAAGATACGATTAATAATATGGAACAATTCAAACTACAAGTAGCAATGGAGGGACAAGGTTATTTCTTTGACATCTATTCTCTGGGTAACAATAAATATGATATTTACAAGGAAACAGAAAAAGTAGGAACAATACTGCTTGACGGTCGGGATCATGAACATTGCGAAAGCGTAGATTGTCAAATATGAAGATGTCTCCTACTAAGAAGGTAGTAATAGTCGGCGGAGGCTTTGCGGGACTAAACCTAGCTAAAAAGCTGGCCAATAATAACCAATTCGATGTCACATTAGTAGATAAGAACAATTATCACTTCTTTCCTCCCCTTCTGTATCAGGTATCTACTGCTTTCATCGAAGCCTCTAACATCAGTTATCCATTTAGAAGAATGTTTCAGGGCAAAAAGAACCTGAGCTTTTATATGGGAGGATTATTGCAGGTTAACCCAGAATTAAACACAATAGATACTGAGAATGGCTCACTCCCATACGATTATCTGGTCCTGGCGATGGGAACAGAAACCAACTTTTTTGGCTTGGAGAATGTAAAGGCGAAAGCCCTCCCAATGAAAAGTATTGACGATGCCCTTCATATGCGCAACCACGTTTTGCTAAAATTGGAAGAAGCAGTACGGGCAACCAATATCAGGGACAAAGAAAGACTTGGAAATGTAGTTATCGCAGGAGGTGGACCAACTGGTGTTGAAATTGCAGGTATGCTTGCCGAAATGGGAAAAAATATTATAGCTAAGGATTATCCGACAGCAAAAAACGCTCAGGGTAAGATCTATCTGGTAGATTCAGGCGATACCCTTCTCGGACCCATGAGTAAAAAGTCTCAGGATGAAGCCTATAATGTCCTCCATAAATTAGGCGTTAAAATACACTTGGATACGTTAGTTAAAGACTATGTAGATGACAAAGTAATTCTTGGCAATGGCGAAACCATAAATAGCTCTACTTTGATTTGGGCAACTGGAGTAATAGCAAAATCAGTACCCGGATTGCCCGCAGAGGTTATCACACGTGGGAGAAGGATACTCGTTGACGATTACAACAAAGTAAACAGCTACAACAACATTTTTGCTATTGGCGATCAATGCATGCAAATTACCGATCTGAAATTCCCTAACGGTCATCCGCAACTTGCTCAGGTTGCCATACAGCAAGGAAAATTACTGGCTAAAAACCTTGTAAATATTATAAGTAGCAAACCACCTATACCGTTTATATACAACGATAGAGGAAGCATGGCCATTATATCCAAATTTAAAGCTGTAGTAGATTTACCTAAAGGTTTCTTTAAAGGATTTTTTGCCTGGTTGGTATGGTTATTCATCCATATTATTCCGATAGCGGGTTTCAGAAACAAAGCAAAACTTGCATTTAACTGGTTTTGGAGCTTTGTAACCAATGATCCAACATTAAGATTGATCATCAGGCCTGATAAAGGAAATAAATAGGCGGGATTTATGATTGGGTAGTAAGCACCAATACCCAATCTTTCCCTGAATTCTGACCCGGCGTATGGAATGTAAGTTTTCTTACTCAAAGAAAGAACTTGTAATAATAAAAACATTTAATAGTCTGATATGTTAGATTTAAAAACTTAAGAAAATAAACATGGGACTAATAAAAACAGCATTGATTGGAGCCGCAGTTTACGGTGCGATTAAATATATCACTAAGAAAGACGAATTAACAGGTAGATCTATTGTAGATGATTTAAAAGATAAAGCGCCTGAGTGGGTTGATAAAGCTAAAGGCTACAAAGACGAAATGGAAACTAGGTATAAGAACTTTGCCAGCGAGTTTCCAGAATAACCAGATTAATTTTTTAGCAAAAAAGGATGCGTAAATAAAGTATCCTTTTTTGCTAAAAAAATTAATTCTACAACACCGGATTTATTTCATCGAGTAGTACTTCAAGATTAGCCTCTTCCAATACGATCCGTTGAGAACCATTATCTGTTGATTTCCATTTGATCAATCTAATCATTCCATCAGAAATCTCTATTCCAGTAATATCTCCATCACTAAAGCAGCAGCAGCCACTATTAAAGTAAGTATTTTTAGAATGCTCTATTCTGGGCGATTTTTCTCCACTTACTTTACCAGCAAGCAGCTCTCCTTCCAGCTTCTGGATGGTGTCTTTATCTCCAGACTTTTTAGCCGCTTCCAACTGGATAAATACCCGCTCAAGATGGGTTAAAGAGTTAAAAACAGGCTGGTGTGTATGGCCGGTAATTAATGCCAGATTAGATTGCTTAGCTGTCCAGCTATACATAATAGCATTATGAGCTGATTTTAGTTGATTGTTGAATGCAGGTGTATTTGGATTAATGCGCAGATAGGATTGAAATGGAGCCCATACATTGGAAACAAACCATTTGCTAAACCAATTACCGTCACTTTGCAAATCCCCCTGATGCCCATGCGTTAAAAAAATAGACAACAAAGTGTCCTTAATCTTGTACCTGAAGATAGCTCCCTCATATATAGGCATTTTTTCTCCATAAACTCGCTTTATCTGAAACCATGCAAGCGGATCATTATCCCAATACAAATCATGGTTACCAAACAATTTAATAAATGCACTGCGCTTTAAGAATTGTTTTTCCGCTTCAAAAGTAGCTTTGTTCACTTTTAAAACAGTAAGCAACTGGTTTTTCCAAAGTTCTTCACTATCACCGAGATTGCAGTACATAAAATTCTCAGCATTATAATAGTTGAGCGCAGCGAGGTAGTTTTTTTCCGACAAAGCAAAATCATCTGAATAATTTCTGGAGCCTTTGTGCTGATCAGAGAATATAATTACTTTGGAGCTTTTGTCAAGGTCTAATATTACCCCCCTCTTACCGGGCTCCAACTGTATCTTGTTATATAACGCGGTAAGCGCCTCCTGTACCCTGGCTACATCAGGCCTTGAGCTGTATTTATTCGCTAAGCGAATAACTAGATCGGTCAACAATTTTTGGAGTAATTTGCGCATCTAATCGTATAGGGCACAATATAAAGATTATTGCTCTAGCTCATCAGTACAAACAGCACGCTTACAAATAATTTATCCATGTTTTAGGCTTAAAGTTTGTTTCAAGTGCCTGGCCAACTCATCTCCTGGTTTTTTCTGTGCCAGCAAAGTAAGGTCCACACACAGCACAATTGGCCTCCCATCTGAGTGTATAACACGGTTCATACCGTGAATATAAACACTAAAAATCGAATTTTACCCTAGCTCTTAGTCCCCACTCAGAAACCAGTGGATTATTTAAGTAAGTAAACCTTTTCACCATATCAACACGCAGTATTTTAAAAATATTTCCAACACCCACGCTGCCTTCAATATAAGGACCAGCATTTAAGGAATTGGTAATAGGTATACCGCTATCGTTCCTTACAAATTGCATGGTAGAACTATTCAATGCAGGATTATTCTCATCCCTTAAGCCACCATAAAGTGCTTTCAAAGACATCACTTCACGTAATTTCAATTTATTTAGCAATGGAACTTTATTAAAAAAGAAACCATTAAAATTCTGATCTATGTTGATGCTCGCATACCTGTCGCTCACAAACTCAAGAAAGTTCATCAAGTTATAAGAATTCAACTGGTAGGCATAAGTCTGGTTGGCCCTGTGTATAGACAGCAAAGGAAACGGCACTTTCCCAACAATATAAGATCCCTCTACAGTTACATCAGTATAGCCCAATTGAGATAGATATAAGCGTTTATCAATGCTAGCCAGAAAATTGTGGTAACTATAGTCCCCTCCTGCAAGGCCTTTTATACCAGCAGTGTATCTAAAATTATATTTTGGATACTTATCAATAATTGGCTTACGATAAACCTTTCCCTGATAAAACTTCTCATGCGGAGCATACCTAAGTGAAACAGTCACTTCAGATGTGCTGATGCTATTGTTCAAATTAAAAGGTGAATTATTTAAGCCACTAAAATAAAGTGAACCTGCCGGAGTCTGATCCCATTTACGCAAACCAACACTATAAGAAACGTGGTTTTCAAACTCCTTCATGTAATCTACCCGGTAAAAATCGTTATACAACATCATGTTGCTCTCACCCCTTTTAAAAGACAGTAAAAAGTTATCTTCCTGCACAAACTGCAATTCCTGACCAGGTATCTTTGTATCCCTCTGGAAACTTGCCCTCACATAACTTTGTGGAAAGGCATAGATTGATTTATTATTAAGCGAGTAACTAGCACTCAAAAAGTACTTCCATTTCTGATCTGTAAAACCATAAGCACCGTATGTTTCAAAATAATAACGCTTGCTCAATGCAGGAGTTGTTCTTCCCCCCAATCTTAGCCTAAAACCCTCTATATTATTAAAACTGTAAAAAGTGTTTACAGGGCCAACTTCAAATGCACCAAAATCTTTATATCCGGCAAATAAAATAGTAACTGCGTCTAGCGTTCTCTTAAAAGAAGGAATACTTTGCAGTGTATCTAAATTGGTGTAAACACGGGCGTTAACCGCATTCAGTGTTTCCGGGCGATTGGTTACCCAATACTGTTCAGATTTCTTCTGTGCATCGGCAGCAAATATAAGAGGTGCAGTACCGGTGTATACAGAATCCGCTAAGCGCTCGTTAATCTTATAATCTCTGTAGTTAACAGTACGCTCGCCAGTAAAACCTGCGCCGCTATTTTTACTGATGCCAAAATCAACAATTAAGTTACTTTTACTAAGGTGATAACGTTTATCGGCACTTTGTTCAAAATCAAGCTTAGCTTCCAAAGCCCTCACAAAATTTAAATTAATGTTCTTATTTACAGACAGGAAAGCATTTTGCACAGCATAATTACCATCAAGGGTAATATAAAGTTTACCTTCAAAAAGCAAATCGGCCTTAGTCCTTGGCGTAAAGGAAAGTTCAACCAATTGCGTCGTTTGCGTCTTTATGGTATCTGTAATAAAGTATTTGTAAAAACCCGGTGCACCATCAGCAATAGGGCTTAACAGTAAATTACTAACAACAGAAACATTGTTGCTGTAAATATCTATATCCTGATACATCCTTTCAAAATAGGTACTCAGTCCTTTATTGTCTATAAAACGCTCATCAAAATTAACCTGCTTATCTGCAAGTACCACAGTTTTAAGCTTCTCCGGATTCTTCCTGTAAAAATTATCAGAAAGTTTTTCCTGTTGGAAAACCGGCAATACATTCTTACCTCCTATTTGGGTAGAATCCTGTTCCTGAAAAAGAAATTGATAATTGTGAAATATACGGCGATTCTTAAACTTATCTGAAAGGTTGCTCATAGAAAAAAGCATTCGTTCATACCTTTTGTAAGCAACATAATCATAAGCCTCAACCCTATTTTTGGACTTATTTTCAATAACTTTTCTAATTAGCGCAACCGCAGGATTTTCTTTATTGCTATACCTAGGTTTTTTACCGGCACTGATAACTACCTCGTTCATTTGCGTAGCCTCACTTTGCAATTTAATATCCAACACCTGTTTTTGTCGGGATTTGAATATCTTAGATACAGTCTTGTAACCCAAATAACTAAATTTAAGTTCTGTAAAAGATCCGTTAAAAGCTATTTTATACTTGCCATCCAAATCAGTTTTACCACCCTGCCCACTACCCGCAATAATAAAAGAAACATAAGGCAGCGTCTCTTTAGTTACAGCATCTGTAACCACACCAGATAAGACCGTTTGCTGAGCAAACAATGGAGAAACAAAAAGGAAAGATAAGAAGAGAGAGAGAAAAGTTAAATTGATATATAATTTCATTATAATGCTGTTAAGATTGGGCGTATTGATTTTCAAACACAGCAAAGTTAATACTCAACTTTTGAATTTTGTCGTTAAAAAGTCAGGTTGAAGGATAAACTATCATGTTATGACATACAAATGAAAATCTGACTATATTTCCCAGCCCATAAGCTTGTACATGCGTATAAACTCCTCTTGTATACCCGCATTAATGACTATATCAGCTCTAGTAACAGGATGTTTAAAAGACAACTCCGAAGCATGAAGTAACATGGTAGTCATCTCCCATTGTTCCAAAAAAAACTTATTTTGTTTATTACAACCATGTTTCCTATCGCCAATAATAGGGTAAAATATATGTGCGAAATGTTTGCGCAACTGATGCATTCTGCCCGTTGTTGGCGCAGCCTCCACAAGAGAATACCGGGAAGTAGCATGCTTACCAAAAGGCACATCAAGCTCTGCCCTTTTTAAAGTAACAAAAGAAGTAAACGCTTCTTGTATGGTTCCATTTTCTTTAGCCAGCGGATAATCAATATCCAAACTGTCCGGCGCATGACCTCTCAATACTGCCAGATACTTCTTTTTAACCTCTCCATTTTGAAACTGCTGTTGCATTGCAATTTCCACATCCTTTTCAAAAGCAAATAGCAGCAAGCCGCCAGTTTTTCTATCAATACGATGAACAGGACTAACATGCCTCCCCACCTGATCCCTCAATAATTGTAACGCAAATTCCTTAGCATCAGTAGCAATAGATGATCGATGCACCAGTAAACCGTGTGGCTTGTTAATAGCAATTAGATGATCATCCTGATAAACAATTTCCAGCATGCTCATTAATTCATTAAGGCATCAATCAGCTTATAAGTCATAGGATGATAATTGGGCCTTGCCAACTTATAAATTTCCTTTGCCCACTTTTTGCCCTTCCCTGTTTTAATCAACTCTTTATATAAAGGAATAATATGCCAGGCACGACCGTTTTCAACTAAATATGCTGCAATGCGTTTATCTGCAGGAGCGTAGTTATTTTTAATAGCCATGGTATACCAAACAAGTTGTATATCAGTATTATTAGATGCAGTGAAGTAAAAAGTCTTATCTAAATAATCCATCTGTTCTAAACTCAATTTTTCTGGTAACCTACTCAAAAAGAAACGCTTTTCATTAGTTGTAACCACATTTTCTCTCAAAATATTAGGATTATACATCGGATTATTTGCCCACATCTTTTCCATTGCATCAATGTCATTAAACTTACCGCCTTCCTTCCAAAGCACATTGCTATACACCATGTTAGACGGGATTCCCGAACCATAAACCCAATCCTTAATACGGATTTTCTTTTCCACCTCGGCATTCCCCTTTATCAGATTTTTATTCAGGTAATCCACAAAATTCTCGGTAGTTACCGAAGTAAAAGCATGCCCATCAAACCAGCCTCTTAAAAATTTATCAAACGCTGGTCTGCCTACGGCCTCTTCGATGGTGCGTAAAAAGAAATACCCCTTTTCGTAGGCGATATCATTCGTCGCATCATCTGGACTTCTATCCTTGTAACTGGTCTTCAAATAGGTATCTCTTTCTTTACCAACCATATCCTTAACGGCAGCATCAAGCGCCTGCCTGCCAAACTCTTCCTGCATTTGCGCTTCCGTTTTACCATACAATTCCTCGTCAATGCGGCGCTCAAAATAATTGGTAAAACCCTCATTAAGCCAAAAATCATCCCATGTAGCGTTAGTAACCAGGTTACCACTCCAACTATGCGCCAACTCGTGACAAATAATACTAACTAAAGACCTATCCCCTGCAATTATGGTTGGTGTTATAAAGTTCAAATTAGGATTTTCCATCCCACCAAATGGAAAACTGGGCGGAAGTATCAAAATATCATACCTTCCCCACCTATACGGGCCATACAACTTTTCTGCGGCCGTAACCATTTTACCCATATCAGCAAACTCGTAAGCAGCCTTACCCAGCACAGATGGTTCGGCATAAACACCCGTCCTACTATCCACATTTTTAAAAGCGATATCACCAACCGCCAATGCTAGCAAGTAAGACGGAATAGCGTGTGTTTGCTTAAAGGTATACACTCCATTATCATTCTTTTCCTGCGGATTTTCTGCACTCATCAATGCCAGCAACTCTTTTGGTACACTAACCTTAGCGTTATAGGTAAAGCGAATACCCGGACTATCCTGACAAGGGATCCAACTTCTGGCCGCGATACTCTCAGATTGGGTAAACAAATAAGGATGTTTTTTACCCGCAGTTTGCTGTGGATTAAGCCATTGCAATGCAGAGGCACCTTTATTAGTAGAATAATAAATATTTATAATCTCCGTATTCGCTGCTATTGCGATGTGTAAAGCAGCACCCAGATATTTAACCTGCTTTCCAAGTGTAAAAGTAGTTTCCTTCTCCTCTTTTCCCAAGGTTATTTTGCTAATATTCAGGCCACTATCATCAAAAACTATCTCTTCAGCTTTAGCCTTGTTTTCTATTTTCCATACCGCTTTGCCAGATATTTGTTGTTTTTCAAAATTAACCTTAATATCAAGATCCAGGTGTTTAACTACCGCTTTATTAGGTTGGGCAAAAGAATGCGGATCAGCAAGTTGTACCGCTTTGTTAACTTTATGCTTACAGGCAACAAAAGCCAGCATTGATAGCAGCAACATTATGATATTACGTTTTAGCATTTGCGAAATTAACAAGAAATTCTATAGATATTCTAAGAATTCTAAATGCGCTGATTGTTATTTAGTAATTCAGTTACTTGGGTAAGTAATAGTGGCAAATCCTTAACAATAACACCCCAGACAATCGCAGAATCAACATTATCGTAGAAATGGAGTTTAAATAGTATTTCATAATAATGAGAGAACGTCATATACTCTAAAACTATCCTCAACAGAAATTTTCATTTTTATTATTCTTTGATTCCAGCCAACTGGCTGAGATTTTAAGTCATATTTAGTGGGGGGCATGCCCCCCACTGCCCTACCGGCCTATGCCATATTTATAGTTCTTTGTGGCGTTGATCAAAAAATCGATAGCAGTTATTTGGAAGGCGTTTAGGAAAATGAGATATGGGGCAAAAAAAACACCGTCTCTGCAACAACACAATACCATCTTAATACCGTCTCTGTACCGACCAGGGTTACTCAGAAGAGGTTAGAAGGCTGGTTTCTGTTTATAATCCTGAGGCTAGCTTTATAACTCCATATAGAACAATTGTGCAACAGACATAAATAACAGAATAACTAATCTATTTTAAAAAAAGAAAAGATGGCAAAAATGAACAAAGGGATATTTGGTCCCGTATTAGGTAAACTTCATAATTTAGTTTTCAGCAGTTGGAAAGGTAAAAATTACGCAAAGAAAGCTCCTGTGGTCTTACCAAAGGGAAAGAAGCGATCACAATCACCAACGCAAAAGGCATCGCAGGAAAAAATGCGCTTTATCAGTCCATTTCAAACCCCATTCCGAGAGTACATCAAGATTGGCTTTAAACATGCAGCAGAGGGCAAAACAGAGCTCAATGCTTCCTACTCTTACAATTACAATAAGGCATTTGTTGGAGAGGCGCCAAATATCTCTGTGGATTATAGTAAGTACAGCATTAGCGTAGGAAAGCTGCCGATGGTTAAAGATATACTGATCACCTTATCGGCATTCGATACCCTCAGCCTGAGCTGGAAGAAAGATACGAAAAAGGGAACTACCTTTAATGATCAGTTGATGATGGTGATTTATAGTCCGGAAATGCAGATGGCCGATGGTTTTACTGGAGGGATGAACCGTTGTAATGAAAAAGGCTCATTTATATTTAACGAAGCACTTAGAGGTCATTTGGTGTATGTGTACTTCAGCTTAACAAGTTTTGACCGTAAGCGGGTTGCTGAAAGTGTTTATTGGGGAAAGCTGCAGTTGTAAAGAAATCTTAAACACAAAACTCATTCGGACAACTGAATCTTAACTTTTTTTTACAAATTGCAGATTTTACAACCCTTTGCATGAGATCTGAATTAACTAATGAGATGGCCACTAAGCCACACTACCCCATATTAGACGGCCTTCGCGGTGTTGCAGCCATAATCGTTGTAACATTTCACCTGGCCGAGCCCTTCTCCACAGGCAACTTGGATAAAATGGTAAATCACGGTTATCTGGCTGTCGACTTTTTCTTTTTATTATCGGGTTTCGTAATCGGCTATGCTTACGACGATCGCTGGCATAAAATGTCGGTCGGCAATTTTTTTAAACGCCGTATAGAACGTCTTCAACCCATGGTGATATTGGGGATGACCCTCGGTGCAATAGGGTTCTATTATACAGATTCTACGCTATGGCCCCTCATTCATACCATTCCCCTCTGGAAGATGCTCCTGGTGATGCTGATCGGTTATACCATCCTACCCGTTCCATTAGCGCTTGATATACGTGGCTGGCAAGAGATGCACCCCCTTAATAGTGTGGGCTGGTCATTATTTTTTGAATACATTGCCAACATCCTTTATGCGGTATGGATCAGGAAATTTTCCATAATGGCCTTAAGTATATTAGTAGCCATTTCCGCTGTCGCACTCGCACACCTGGCAATCAGTAACGGCGACGTAAGTGGCGGCTGGACGCTAAATGTAGAACAGGTACGTATTGGCTTTACCCGCACTATGTATCCTTTCTTCGCTGGTCTTTTACTTTCACGCATATTTAAGCCTACTCAAATTAAAAATGCCTTTTTATGGTGCAGCCTTTTGGTAGTAATTGTGCTTTACATGCCACGCATCGGCGGAGCTGAACATCTTTGGATGAACGGTATCTATGATGCGATTTGCATTATTATCGTTTTCCCACTAATAGTATATCTCGGTGCAAGTGGCGTAATGCAGACCCAAAGAGAGAACAGGATATGCAAATTCTTAGGTAAAATATCCTATCCGCTTTACATGGTACATTACCCAATGGTGTATTTTTATGTGGCATGGATTAGCAATAATAAAGGAATAACGCTGGCACAAGCCTGGCCTTATGCAGCACTTATTTTAATAGGTGGAATCTTTTTGGCCTATGCCTCACTTAGATGGTATGATGAGCCGGTTCGCAAATGGTTGCGGAAAAAGCTTGCGTAGGATCAGAATATGCGATGCTGTTGCTAAAATGTTATATTGCAATGAATTTAGCCCGTTTATGAAAAAATATTTTTTGACTTTAATTGTATGTTTAATAGGTTTATACATATTCCTGCCGTTAGACGTAAAAAGCCAGCAAACAATTTGTAACCCTTTAAATATAAGTTACCGATTTACTCCGGATAAGCCATCGCGCAGGGCAGCTGCTGACCCTGTTATAGTCTTATATAACGGCAATTATTATTTATTTGCTACGGCTTCTGGGGGTTATTGGCATTCAAAAGATTTGATTAATTGGGTGTTTGTGACAACTAAAGATTTGCCGTTTGAAAAAGACGCACCAGCTGCAGCAGTAATAAATGGATCCCTGTATTATATGCCTTTAAACAGCCATATCATTTACAAAGCGACTGATCCTATAGGGGGAAAGTGGGAAATCTATAATGATGCTTTCCCTTTATCAATAGGAGATCCTGACCTATTCCAAGACACAGATGGAAAAGTTTATATGTATTTTGGATGTACCAATAATGGCTATTTACAGGTTATTGAATTAGATGTAAATAAGAAGTTAAATCCAATTGGACAACCAGTAAATGTATTAAAGGGAAATCCTCTGGAGCATGGATGGGAAAGACCTGGCGATTATAATACCATGACCCAAAACCCTTGGACAGAAGCTCCATGGATGACTAAGCATAACGGCAAATATTATTATCAATACTCTGCTCCTGGTACACAATATAAAAGCTATGCTGATGGGTATTATATTTCTGATAAGCCAATGGGCCCGTTCACTTATGCACAGAATAACCCTTTCTCAGCCAAACCTGAAGGATTTATTACTGGAGCCGGACATGCAGCAACTTTTACAGATAAATATGGCAACTACTGGCGTATCGTAACAATGGTAATTTCTGTAAAGCACATATTTGAGCGTAGACTGGGCTTAATACCTGTAACATTTGATAAGAATGATAACATGGTTGCCCATACTGAATTTGCAGATTATCCGATGGTGATCCCCAATCATAAAATAAAAGATGTAAGCGAACTTTTCCCAAATTGGATGCTATTATCCTATAAAAAATCTGCTGAGGCATCATCAAGCATTGATAAAACCCCTCCTTCACTTGCTTTTAATGAGGAGATACGAGATTACTGGAGCGCAAAAACTGGGAATAAAGGCGAATGGTTGAGCGTTGATTTGGGTTCCACATCAACTGTTAATGCTGTGCAATTAAACTTTGCTGAAAACGATACCCAGCTTTTTGGTCGCGATGGTGTGTTGGCACAACAGTATCTTTTGGAATATTCTACCGATAAGAAGAATTGGAAAAAACTGATTGACAAAACAACCAATGAGAGTGACCTTACCCATCAATACCATGTATTTAAAACACCCGTTAAAGCTCGTTATTTTAAGGTGACCAATTACCGGGTGCCAGGTGGTACTTTTGCTATCTCCGGTTTCCGCATTTTCGGAAAAGGTATAGGAAAAAAGCCTACAAAAATATCTTCATTTGAAATATTAAGGGACGTAAATGATACACGTAACGTTAAGCTGAGTTGGAAAAAACAGGCAAACGCTACGGGTTATAATGTTAGGTTCGGCGTTCAAAAAGACAACTTGAATCGTGTATACCAGGTTTATAACGAAACCGAATTGACAATTCGCAGTCTAAATAAGGATCAGAAGTATTGGTTTGCAATAGATACTTTTGGTGAAAATGGCGTTACAAGAGGCGACACCCATTAGGATTGAACAAACCTATCAAATACGCAGTTGCATCGCCACCATCATCGCTTGACGATTTCGTGGACTTTTTTTGGATGTGTCAAAATGATGACGACCAAGAAAGGGAAGTAGTTGTATTACCAGACGGGAGAATTGACGTTGCTTTTGGGTATGCTGCCAATGAACCATTTAATGCATTACTTATGGGTATTGGCAATGCGCCGCTTGTAAGCGCGCTACCACCACGTTCTTTAACTTTTGCTATCAGTTTCAAGCTTCTTGGTGCAGAATATATTTTACCCAATAGCGTTGCTAATTATGTAAATAAGGCAACCTTGTTAGAAAATGGCTTTTGGGGTATTTCTAAAAACGACTTAAAAGATTTCGAAAGTTTCTGTAAAAAGGCCACTGAAAAAATGATGGGTTTAGTCAGCAAGAAAGTTGATGAAAGGAAATTACTTTTATTTCAACTTATTTATGAAACCAATGGGGCAATAACAGTAAATGAATTATCCGAAAAAATTCATTGGAGCAGCCTTCAGATTAACCGATATTTTCGACGCCAATTTGGAATTTCATTGAAGTCTTATTGCAATATTTTAAGATTCCGAGCCTCTTTCCCACATTTAAAAGTCGGCAAACTTTATCCCGAGCAAAATTATACTGACCAAGCACATTTTATAAAAGAAGTAAAAAAGTTTGCAGGCGTTGTACCCAAAGAATTGAGCAAAAACAAAAACGAACACTTTGTAAATTTTACCACCTTCCCAAAATCTGAATAACTGATTTCTTACAATTTTTCTTAAAAAGGACTGATTTATACAATTTTGCACGAATCCTACTGCCTAGTTTTGCTTTACATTAAAACTACTTTAAATAATGCAAACAGACAAAACACAGGTACTTATAATCGGAGGCTCACTTGTTGGTCTTTCTTCTGCCCTATTTCTTGGCTTACAAAATGTAAAAACTATTGTGGTAGAAAAACATCAGGGAAGCTCAGCTCATCCACGAGCCATAGGTTATACTCAAAGAACCATGGAACTTTTTGCAGAGGCGGGAATTTTAGACCAAATTCCGCAGGTTTCAAACGATTTTAGACTTAAACGAGCCGAAATAGAAAGTCTTGCAGGTAAATGGATGGAAGACACAGAATGGACTCCTACTACTGAAAAAAAGATCAAAGAACAAAAAAAAGAATACTCACCATACACGGGTGCATCTTTAGCTCAGGATAAGCTCGAGCCCATTTTGCGAAAGCGAGCTACAGAATTAGGAGCCGATTTAAGATACAGCACAGAACTCATTTCTTTTACGGAAGACGAAAACGGTATCACTGCAATTGTGAGGGAGCGTAACGGCAACGAATATTCAATACAGGCAGAATACCTGATAGCAGCAGATGGCAGCAATAGCAGGGTGCGTAAAACACTGGATATAAACCGTAAAGGCCTTGGACATCTAAACACCGTTCGCAGCATTTTATTTCGTGCGCCATTAGAAGAATATCTGCAGTACGGTATTCATCAGTTTCAAATAAATCAGCCTGGTTTAAAAGCTTTTTTGACTACTTACAACGACGGACGATGGGTGCTAATGTTCAATGATGATGTTGAAATGAACCCCGAAGAACAATTGGCTACTATTTACAAAGCCATAGGAAGGTCTGACATCGAAGTAGAAATTATAACAACTGGTCGCTGGGAACTGGAAGCATTAATTGCAGAAGAATATTCTCAGGGCCGTATATTCATTGCTGGTGATGCAGCACATACTTTACCGCCCACAAGAGGTGGATTTGGCGCCAATACCGGGATACATGATGCACATAATATTGCCTGGAAATTAGCGGCTGTAATTTCAAAGATATCCTCGCCAAAGTTATTACAAACCTATAGTGCAGAAAGACAACCCGTAGCATGGGAAAGGTATTTGCAAACATTTGCACGGCCTGATTATGCAGTCTACGGCAATGATGAGACACGTGGTACAACAATTCTGGATGATGCAGCAATGGAATTTGGGCAACTGTATCAATCTTCAGCAATTATCAAAGCTAGTAAAGACTTACCACCTGCCCGTAAGCCAGATGAATGGGCTGGCCAGCCAGGCACACGTGCGCCTCACCTTTGGGTAACCTCCAATAAAAAGACAGTTTCTACATTAGCTTATTTTCAAAAAGACTGGGTTCTCCTATCTGCCGATAATCAATGGAAACAAGCTGCCAATGATGCCTGGAAATCAACAGGTATTACATTAAAATTTTTGAAGCTAGGAGAAGACTTTAATGCAGAAAATGAGCAGGAATTTCTTGCAGCATTTGGAATAACAAGTTTTGGGGCTTCTCTAATACGGCCAGATGGCTTTATCGCATGGCGAAGTTTAGATATGCCGATAAATACGTCAGAACTTTTGAAAGATGTACTTGCCGATCTCTCTTCAGCAACATGTAAGGTGTAGGAGTTCTCTGCAAAATAAAAACAATTACCTCTATATTACTTGCTTACCTCTGCATCAAAAGCGCAATTTAATATTTTACCATTCCGCTTTGTCTGCACCCATATTCGATACTTTCCTGGTTGTGGAAAAGCGTAAACAAAACTAATATCGTCCATTTTATGGGTATTGACTCCCTTATTGCTGGTTGGCATCCCTGCCATTAAAATTGCATTTCGCTTGCCCTCATCCATTGCATCCAAATTGGCAATAAACCTATTCACGCTGTCGGCGAAAACCTTAGGTTGTGGCAAATATTTATCTATTGGCTGATGAAAGGCAATCCTATCTAACATTGCTTTTTGAGATCCCATAGAGAAGCTACCAGTAGAATGTAAGTGGATGTAAACGCTGCCATCATTTTTGAGGATAACAGCATGTGCTGGCATACCTAAATAAGGCTCAAGCTTAGCGGGTTTCTTATTTTCATCAAGTATTTCAAATTTCAGCGTGGTTAATATACCTGCTTTAATTTCTTGTCCAGGTGTTTGTAGCCACACTGCGGTAGATCCGTCGGAAAGCTTTGATTCTATGCCCGGTAAACCGCACAACAATGTAGGTGTTAAATTGCCGGTCGAATTATTTCCAGTTATAGAATTTGTTGTAAAGTAAGCGTCGTCTTTGTCTGATACAAAAGGCTTTGCGGGATAACTTGCCATGCTAACTCTAACTTCTGGAATAACAAGTGTATCTACAATAGTTTCAGAAAATCCACTTAAACGTGTAATATCGGCATATACCCAATACTTCCCGGGAGGTAATTTAGGGACTGAAGCTGCAAATGTTATGGAATCAATTCTGTGCGGATGTAAGTGAGCAAAGGCATCTAAACTACCAGCCCGTATTAAAAATAAGTGCATCAGCTTTCCATGATCGGGTACCAGGTAATTCATATTTCTACTAACCCGCATACTTTTTCTTTGTGCCATTTGCTTAAAAGCATTGGTATCAATAACTAGGGTAAGTAACCCGTTTTGTGCATTTACTGTTGTATTTGCTTGTAATGGTTGGTATAAATATCGATTATAATCATTAGCAGCTCCATTCCACCAAGACCTTCCACCCCACAATATCAGCATCAATATTACCAACGTAGTAACCCCTCCTATTACTCTTTTTCTGCGCAATTTAGGGGTTAATTTCTCTGCCGGGTTGAGTTGGCTATCGCTAACACTAGACATAATTATGGTAACCATAAGCACTACCAGAAACATGGCCATCAGGAACAATCCCCATCCTAAACCGGCTGGCATAGAACGCTTTGCGGTAGAAAGCGCCATTACCGGAATAACTACTGTGCCCTTGCCCAATGGGCCATTTACCGTAATGTCTATGCTTGAGGCCCCGGCACTCATCATCCAAATTTTCATATCAAATTTCCCTGGCTCTAATGCCGAGGGCTGAGCTACATCTGCCAGAGGTGTTCCATCTGCGCCTACATACCAGAAAACTGGTTTAGCACTAATTTGTACCCCTTTACTTGCATTTTGTAAATAGATGGTAACAGCAGCTGTACCCGGTATCACGTCAGGCGGTGTAATGTTTACAAGGAGTTTGTAGGGGCCGGCGTTGCCTTCAAAAGTTACACCCGGACTGCCTACATGGGCATTGCTGCTGAGCGATATAAATAGGAATCCTATAAGTATAGTTAATTTTTTCATCATTTAGCGTTTTACGGATTTCATCCACTTACCCCAGATTAATCCCAACCATGACGATGCTGCTGCAATGATCATAGCTATTGCAATACCTTTAATAAACGCCGGCATAGCTTGTACATGCCATGGAGCAAATGCGTAACGGAATTCCCAGTCGGGATCAGCACCGTAGAACCATGATGTGGTTCCAAAAACCCAATTGCGTGCATAGGTTGACATTAAAAAATTACCCATTGGCCATTGTACAGCTACCAAAATCAGTATAAACACTGATCCTAAAACCAATGCTTTGATAAAAGGCATCTTGTGCTGCATTTTGCTATTAAGCCAATCTATTGCAATTGCAGGAAAAATAAGCAACAATGGGAAGTGAAAGCTCTGGTAATGTGTAATGTGATTTAGCACCGGGCCCAATCGTGGTTCGGCGACAAAAAGTGGTAAAATCCATACCAATAGTGCCATTAATAGCATATAAATTAATGTAGTCTGCGTAGCTGCCCAGCGACTTGGCGAGGCTACGGCTACAGCAACCAGTAGTAGCGGAAAAAGCACTCCGCTAACGATATAGAAAAATGAGGCGTGCATGTCATGTCTGCCAAAATATTCTGAAGCGATGGTAAATATCATGACCAGCATGAAAGCTGCTGATAACTTAAAACTCCAGCTCAATATCTCTTTTATAGCATGAGATGACGTTATCAGTCGATTTTGATAGGCAAGTACACTTACCATAGCGCCAAACTGAACAGTTATCATCCCTAATAAAAGTACCGTATGGGGCGGCGAAAGTATCTCAATATCAAGTCCAAAGGTATTGTGCCACCAATCATCAAAGGGGGCTGAGGTGATCATTGTAAAGGCTCCCCAAATGCAAAACATAGCGCCCAAAGAGCCGTAAAATATACCCCAGAATCGTATGGAAAGATCTTTTTCTGCCTGACCACCCGTAAACGTAAGGCGAAGCACGTGATAACCAGAAAATAATCCAGCAGTTACAGCACCCAAATAGATCAGTAAATGCGGGGGGGAAAACAACCCATCTCTACCAATACTGGTATGCCAGGAAATATCCCATATTAATCCAACAACAATACATAAAGAGGATAGAACTACGGCATATATATAAACAGGAACAATACGATTTGACACAACGAAACTCATTTACTTGATATATTATTATAACTAGGTTTAAAATATTCTCTAAAAGTTAAAAGTAAAGTATTTTTTAAAACAAATCAATGTTTTAAAAAATTTTTAGAAAATTGACACAAAATACTATCTGGCTGTATAATTAGTGGCCGTAATAAAAGGATTTGAAAAGAGATTGATGCCATTTCTAACAGAATTTACGGGGCGCACACTGTATTAGTTTAATATATTTTATATGCCTGATAATGTTCATTTTGTCAGTTTTCTAATCGTACGGTATAAATAATGTTGCAGTTAAATTGATATATTTATACAGGTAAATTAAAGAAATTAGCTGTTATGCCCATTAATATTGTTCGTAAAGTTAAGTCGGAATATCTGTTTTTATTAACAGGTTTTTTAGTGATGCTTTCAGCTACTATTGGCTTATTGGGCTGGACGCTTGATATTGACGTATTTAAAAGCGTGTTACCGAACTATCCTACTATGAAGTTTAATACAGCTATTTGCTTTATGATTTTGGGATTCGCATTTTTACTTTTTATAAAAGGTAAAAGCAAAGCGGTTAAAATTGGGTCATATACGCTGTTGATTGCCCTATGTATATTTTCAGCACTATCTTTATCACAGGATATATTTAATTTTTCGGCGGGGATTGATCAATGGGCTGTAAAAGATTTGGACGGCGCGAGGCAACATGACGCATTTCCTGGCAGAATGGCTCCTACTACGTCCTTTTGCTTTTTTTTGATAGCTATAGCGATTTTAGGATTAAGATTTAAAAGTCGCAGTATTAATATATTAGCCCAATATATTATGCATTTGGTTTCACTTTTAAGTTTTGTTTCTGTCACTTGTTTTTTATTAAGCGTTCCGAATACTGAAGCATTTACCTTTTTTACCTCTATGGCCGTCAATACTTCGGCTACTTTTTTAATACTATCAATTGTTGCTGCAAACGTCCATAAAGATTTAGGTGTAACCGGCATTTTTACAGGTGAAAAAATTGGAAATATCATTGCCCGCAAGCTTTTCCCCCGCTTAATCATTGTATTATTAATATTTGGTTATGTTAGCATGTTGTTGCAAAGACATCATTTTATTAGTCCCGAATTTGCTGAGGTAATTTCTATAGTTTTATTCATATTAGCAGGCATCTTTCTATTTAGGGGTGTATTGAGGAATATGAACAGCCTTGATTTGAAAAAGAATGTCGCCGAGAACGAAATTAGGCTACTGAATAAAAATCTAGAGGAGACAATCTTGGAGCGTACCTCAGAACTGAAACACAGTAATGATCTATTTATTAAAATATTTAACTCTAACCCCGCAGGAATAGCTATTAGTACGCTGGATACAGGTGAATATAGAAATGTTAATCCTGCGCTACTAAAAATACTAAATTATAAAAAGGAAGAAATGATTGGTCACCTTTCTTCGAAACTTATGATTATTGATTCCGAAACTCGTCGGCGGGTGATTTCTCTTGTGGACGAAGATGGGCAGCTTACTAATACTCATATTACCTTGAAAGATAAAGATGGAATAGACCGGCATTGCCTTTTGGCGATGGAAAGGTTTGAGGAAAAAGGGCAATATTATATGATTTCTTTCATTAATGATATTACAGACCGTAGAATTGCAGAGGCTAAACTCGCTACAACTTACCAGGAAGCCGAACGCCTAGCGGATAATTTAACCCGAAGAAATAAACAATTACTCAGCTTTGCGCACATTACTTCTCATAATTTACGGTCGCCGGTAAGCAACCTAAACATGTTACTTCTTTTCTACAAGGAAAGTAACAATGCAAGTGATCAGCTCCAACTGATTGAAAAAATGGACACGGTAGTAAACCACCTAACCACAACGCTGGATGAGCTTCTGGAAACAATAAGTATTCAGGAGAACACTGAAAAGGAACGTCAGGAATTATTTTTTGAACAGGTTTTTAAGTCGGTTACAGACATTCTGATAGGAGAACTTTTAGAAAGTAAAGCCATAGTAAAGATAGATTTTTTAAAAGCACCTAATGTATTTTACCCAAAGGTTTATCTGGAAAGTATTTTATTAAACCTAGTTTCTAACGCCATAAAATACCGGTCTCCACATCGTATACCTGAAATTGTTCTTGTTTCTGAAATAGTAAATGGCAAAACTTTACTTACCGTAACAGACAACGGATTGGGTATAGATTTGAATATGCATGGAAAAAATCTTTTTGGTATGCGCAAAACTTTTCATAGGCATCCAAATGCAAAAGGGCTGGGGCTTTTTATCGTAAAAACCCAAGTTGAAGCTATGGGCGGCGAAATTACTGCTAAGAGCGAGGTAGACAAGGGAACTATATTTAAGATTATTTTTAATAAACACACTTTATGAAAAAATTGTTAAACTTATGTTTTATTGATGATGATGTTATTTTTCAATTTATGGTGAAAAGAATAGTGACTTGCCATAATCTCGCCAATAAAATGTGGCTTTTTAATGATGGTGAAGTTGCTTTGAAATATTTGCTTGAACAACAGCAAAATCCATTGGAAATACCTGATATTATTTTTCTGGATATTAATATGCCCATAATGGATGGTTGGCAATTTCTGGCTGAGTTCAAAAAATTTAAAGCTAGTATGGCTAAACCAGTTACCATCTACATGGTTAGCTCATCTAATGATAGCAGAGATTTAGGTCAAGCTAAGGAGATAGAAGAGATATCTGGGTATCTGGTAAAACCGCTCAAATTAGAGCACCTAGAACAGGTTATTAACGACTTTTTGGAACCTCAGGTTAATCGAAATTGTTAATTAAAATATGGACTCTCTATTATGCATAAACTGCTTAAAAAACCTGAATAACCTCTTTTAATTTATAAATCAACCCATAGTATCAAAAATTAAAAGGTTCCTAAACATTTTGTATTTCTATGGGTTATATTGCATATATAACTTTAAATAATGAAAAAAAAAGGAAGCTTATTTGAGCAGATTGCAAATACTATAACCCGCTGGACTGGTAGTGGACCTGCTTTCGGCATAGCGGCGCTTATTGTTGTGGTTTGGGCGGTAACTGGCCCGGTGTTTGGCTATTCTGAGACCTGGCAGTTGGTGATTAATACCGGCACTACTATTATTACGTTTTTGATGGTATTCCTGATTCAGAAATCGCAAAATAAAGATAGCAAGGCAATACAACTCAAACTCAATGAGCTGATTGCAGCCTCCAGATATACAAGTAATCGTTTGGTAGATATTGAGGATTTGACAGAGGACGAGCTGGATGTTCTTAAAAAGTATTACGAAAAGCTATCTGATGTAGCAGAAGAAGAAGTGGATATTCATGAGTCGCATTCTATTGATGAGGCTGTGAAATTGGATGCTGTAAAGGGTAAAATAAGACGAGGCGGCGAGTAAATGATTAATTATTTTTCACCTCATATTGAATAATCCTTGTCGTTAAAAATGTAACCTTCCTACTCTTTGTTACCATTGTTGTCCAGTTGTGGAGTTGATCTTTGATATAAGAATATTCCTTTCTTCGATCAAAACTGCCGGAGGCATTATACCTCCAGTCTGACATCAGGTTGTTTTCATCGTCATGCCAAAACTTAGAGAAATAGAGTACGTATCCTGATAATGCATAAACCCGTTCACTATATCTATTGCCCTGGAGGTCTGAAGTATACACGGCGTTGAAGCTTTTCGATAGGGAATCTATCACAAAGTGACTCCTTGCTATAAGATTCTTTGTCTCATTATATTTAAAATTATCATGATATACCATTTTGTTTTTAATGTTATAGGAAACCGATTCTAGAAGTAGGTTATCACGATTGTAAATGTACCTGTTCAGATAATTAACGTTGGCAGATCTGTATCTTTTTGCCGCCAGGTTTCCCCTATCATCGTACAGGTATCTAATGATAAACGCTTTGCCTGTCTCCTGCATCAGCTGTTTATTTTCATATTGATAGGTGATTGAATCTGCTACCTGGGTACTATCTATGGTGTTGTAAACGATACATTGTTGCAGCACACCATTGACATCAAATTTGAAATTACGTTTTACTACTAAAGTTTTATTACCTAAGGAAGTATCGTAACAGTTCTCAAAAAAAGACTTTACCTTTCCATTTAACTTTTGGCTATTGCCTAATACAGGAAATTGAGCATAACAATGTATTATGTTTAAGCCAATCAATAAGGTTGTGGTTAGTACGATAAAGATTAATCTTCTTTTCATCATTTCACACTAAATCTAAAAGTTTTGCGACCAATGCCACCGCTTGCGCTAATTCCTTCTATTGTAAGCCTATAAATGCCTATGGGGATATTATTGTTTAACTCTAAATCTATATTGCCTTTTTCATCGGGATGCACACTTGAATCCCAATACAGTGTATAAACAGATGATTTCAAAGCATTTGTGCCGTCGTAAGCATATTTTGGAACGTACAGGTTGGCCGTTTGACTGTACCCCTCTGGTATATAATAGGTAAAATCTGGTATGTAAGTATCTAGATTGGTGTATTTTCGCTTAGTGAGGATCAGTATTGACGGCCTGCTATTACTTAATAACGCATTGATTAAGGAAAGGTTAGTGCGTACTATTTCTACCTTCCCAATATCTTCTGGCAATACCACGTTGTTATCAAATATGCCGGCAATCTCAATAGAGTCTGTAATCAGGCGACCATTCAAAATCACGTTCATGGCACTGTCTCTAAAAAATGGATAGCTCATTACCGATCGATAAGACTTAAATTGGATACCGGCGGCTAAGCCATTGAGGCAAATACCTAGGTTTGCGCACTTTTCTGGTGAATTTAGATAAATGGTTTGATCTGAATGCCCCTCTGGGATTTGTATGGACGACTGGCGTGCATAGACTATCCTATCGGTGGCCTTTGACTGGATGCTGACCTCCATTAACGCCCTAGATCTTGGGACAATTGGAAAGCCGTTATTTTCAGCAGCCGCTAGTTTAGCACTTGGGTAAAAAAGATCTATTAATGGGCCATTTCTACTTGGATTAACGATCTGTGGATAGGGATTATCCATGGTAATTCTAATCTTTTTGGTATTTTCAGGATATTTAGCTTGCACGGTAAACTTAATACCGTTTAAGAAATTAAGGTTGTCTAAAGCAAAACGGCCATCCTTATCGCTCATTACCTCTTCCATTATACCTGCATTCAGAGACAACAGCGTTACCCTAGCATTCGCGGCGGGAGTGCCATTAGTATTCCTAGCGATGCCGGTTACTTCAATTCCTTTAGTTTCAGGCTTAAAAAGGCGTTGGGTTGCCGGCGATGAAAGGCTATTCTCCTTTGCTGAAAGGGCATTATTCATTCCTAAAGGGGCATTGTCTTTTATTGAAGGGGAATACGCTCTATATCCCTGGGTAAGCATTAGGTTGTCTAAAGCCTCATCTACAGCAGCGCTCTCTGAGCCTAAATAATAGTTAGGCGATTCTATGTAGCCTTTTAGTTCTGGCGATAATAGCAAACTGGAATAAATTGTTATCTCGTCTTGCTCCTTAAGTTGGAATTCTTCTCGTGATACGGAGATAGATAAATTGGCAGAAGTATCAATTTTACCAGCTTGAGAGGCTTGTATCTTGAATTTAATCTGCTGATCTAAAGAATAGCTGGTTTTATTAGCAGCTATATTTAGGTCGAGCTTTTTGTTATTCTTTATAAAAACAATACGTTGAGCATATATACTATTTGAGCTGCTTAATAGGCTAATCTGACAGATACCATAAGGTAATTTGTACTTATAAAAAGCTATCGTTTGTCTGGATGATTGTTGATTAACAGGTTGTTCTATTATTGTATGACCAAAGGCACTAATCCTCAAATAAAGAGAATCTGGCTTTGTTGTTAAAAATCCGTTTATATTAACAAAAACACTGTCTACACCCTGTGTCACGGCTATGGAGTAACCTTCTAATTTCGGCTTAGGCAAGAGGTAGTTCGTTTGTTTAACAGATTCATTATCTAGAATTACAGCGTAAGTATGTCCTTTTTCTGGGGTAAATATAAAGCTACCCATGCCAGCAAAATAGCTTTTAAAAGTGGAAAGCTTTTTCCCAAGATCATTAACCACAGTACCGCTTATGGACAATCCCTTCCCATCAATACCTATCGCTTTAAAGCCGATTTTATTCGGTACACCATAAACTAATGTTCCGCCTTCGGGCAGGAATTGAATATCTACGTCTTTTAAAGCCCTATTAACTGAGAATGACTTACTGATACCTGTCTGATTTTTGAGTGTTGGATAAGTTTCCAGATAGGAAGAAGCAGGAAGATTGCTGGTTTTAGCAGGGATATTTATAGTCAATAACCCCTCAGCATCTGTTTGAACATTGCCTTTAATAGCTGTTTCATGGTTGGTAAATAGGCGGTACCGCACTTCGGTATTTGCCATTTTAATACCATCAGGGTTGGTAAACCTAATGTTAGTACTGAGCGAAGGTGTTCCTGAAGCTGTATTAAACTCAAAACTGGGTTGGGCAGACAACTCCCTACTAAAAGGATTAAATAGGAGTAAAGTTTTATCAAAGAAGTACTCGGACGAGAAGTTACGCATCCATCTGGTATAAGCACGCAACCGTATTAAACCCTCTTCTATGTCGCCAGTAAGAGCGAAGTTCCCGTAAACAACACCATTTACTATTTCTAGTTTAAGATTTTTTTGCACAGAATCCTTCTCGTTGACGAGATCAATATATAAAACTTTGCTTAATTTGGTATTTTTCTGTCCATTGCCTCCAGTAATATAACCTTTAAACCAAATGGTATCACCAAGGGCATACGAGGACCTGTCAGTATGCAGGTGCACGTGCTCGGTCATTGTTTTAGCAGTATCAACCTGTGCAGATGTATTTATTGAAGAAACTAAGGATACAATTAATATTAGGCTCAATTTCGCACCTATTTTAAATGAATGAAAGTGGTTTAAAAGCATGTTAAAAAGCGATTGTGGCGACATTCAAAAATAGCTTATGTAAGTGTGACGATGTTAAGACTACGTACGTAATGATCAAATATAAAGGTTTGGAATGTTAAATTATCTTAAATTATTATGGTTTATTCGTTATAAAAGGGTTAAAATAATATCTTTAGGAAACCAAATGAATACTTTTATGTTTAAAATCGCTCTCCGCAGTATAATTATCTGCACTCTTTTAAGCGGTCAGGTTATGGCCCAAGCAAGCAAAATTGATAGTACAGGAATGGTAACGCTTAGAATTGATCCTTCTAGCGCCAGAGGTGTTTCTGTATCACAGCTTTTTGAAGAGGTCAACTTTATTCCTTTAGAAACTACAAAGGAAAGCCTGTTTGGATCAATCCACCAGTTGAAGATAACCAATGAAAACTATGTTATTTACGATTACGAAACCAAAGCCGTATTAATCTTTACTAAGGAAGGAAAGTATATTGCAAAAATTAACGCCAGCAAAATAGAGAAAGACCCAGATGTTAAAGGCCAGAGTTTTTACGGGTTTGACATCGTAACACAGGATGGTAAATCATTAATCCAAATTGATGCGGGTAAACAAATTTATTATTTTGATTTTGAAGGAAAGCTTGCAAAGAAAGTGCCTATTATTAAAGAACTACTTAGCAAAGAAAAAGATTATACCAACTACAAAAAATTTAGTGACGGTACAATTATAGACCAGAATTTCTTAGAGAAAGAGGATAAAGACAGCACCTATTATAACCTAAGCTTAATTAAAGACAAAAAAAGAGTAGAGAGCTATTTCTCCTATAAAACTACTGACTATAAGGATGACGAGAGAGGGCATGGTGGAAAGTTGTATGACTATGGCAATCCTGACGAATATCTATATATCAAGAAATTCTATTATAATATTTACAAATTAACATCCAAAAAGTTATCGCTAGCTTACAGAATCTTATTCCCTGCCGGAAATTCTCTTCCAATGGATTTTGATACTAATCCTATTTACAAAGGAAAAGGCTATGAGTATTATGACAAAAACAGAGATGTTTTTTTTGACATGACTAATAGTTATCTTCATTATAACAACCTGTATTTTCAGGTTAGGAACTGGAACTGGAGCAGAGATGAAAAAAAGGCATTTATCTATAATTTGAAGACAAATGAATTAACGTCTATTGCAGATATTGAGCCTGATTCTACATCTCAGTTTTTACCAATTACTGATTTGGCATCGCAATATGATTTTACAAATAGAGGCTTCCACATAGTGAGTCCTGAATATTTTTATAACAGTTATTCGTCGCTAACACTTTTTACCGCTAAAGAACAGAATGAGGATAAAAACAGGAAGTATAACGCCGTTTTAACTCAATATTTTAAAACACAAAACAAGAAAAGTAACCCTGTAATTATCCAATTAAAACCAAAGAAAAATTAACGCTCGATGTATAAAATAACTTCTATAACGCTGGCATTTCTGCTAAGTATAACTTGCTCTATAGCTAATGCACAACAAACTACCCCTGCAAATCCGGGAAGTGCAAAAGGTATTGTGAGAGATACGGCACAAAATTACGTGCTCAAATCTGCAACTGTATCTGTGTATAAATCTGCAGATAGTACTTTATTAAGCTATCAAGTAACCAATAATTATGGGGAATTTAATTTTAAGAACCTGCCTGTAAATGTTTCATTGAGGCTGGATGTTAGCAATGTAGGTTACGCTACTTCCAGAAAGACTTTTACTATACCTGCAGATAAAAATACGATTAACCTGCAGACCATTATTGCAAACCGAAGGGATATTAGGTTGAATGATGTGGTAATTAGCGTTCCTCCTATTACTATGAATGGTGATACCCTTGAATTCAATGCAGCTGCGTTTAAATTGGATAGTAATGCGGTTGTTGAAGATTTGCTCAGACAGATACCAAATATCACCCTGTGGGGAGATGGCCAGATTACCGTAAACGGCAAAGAAGTCAAAAGTTTATTAGTGAATGGGAAGTCCTTTTTTGGTGGGAATATGAAGTTAGCCACTCAGAACCTGGCCAAAAATGCTGTACAGAAAATCCAGGTTTATAACAAATCTAGAAGTCAGGAGAGCACTGCTCCTGGAGATTCTACCTTGGAGATGAACATTAAGTTGAAAAAGGGTAAGGATATTGGCTTTTTTGGTAAGATTGGCGTTGGATATGGTACCAATAATAGATTTGAGACGGATGCCAGTATAAATATGTTTACACCTAAGATGCAGTTGGCTGTTGTAGGGGCGATGAATAATATTAATAAGATTGCTGACAATACAGGTGATTTATTGTCTAACAGTACCTTTAAAGGTGTGGGAACCAACGTAGAATACCAGCCAGATTTTAGGTCGGAAGGAATTACACGACCCAGTGCATTGGGCGCAAATTTTACTTATAATTTTGTAGAAAAACCTACTTATGAGCTTACAAATACGCTAAAATCAAATTACTTTTTACAAGATAAAAACACCAATTATTTATCAGACATAAAAACTACAACATCTGTTAATAGCACGGATAAGGTAATTGAAAATAGCAATACCAACAATCAGTCTTCTAATACCACACAACGGTTTGATTCACAATATGAGTATAGAAAGAAAGGTCATAGCTTAAATTTCTCTCAGGAAGTAAACTTCAATCAGGGTGATAACACTGATCAAACCTTTCGTAGAGCTAATAATTTACAAGATATGCTTACCAGCACAAATAACTCTTTGAACACTGGAAATTATAACAATAGAAACTTTAGGTTTAGCAGCAACTACCGGTATTCTCCATATATTATTACAAACAAAACGCGATTTAGGGGCTTTAGCTCAGATTATAGTTTAAATACTTATAACAATGAAAGCGACCGACTAAACCTTACGGATTTTAAATCATTTACAGGAACTGCAGTAAATCAGAAGTTTAATAGAAAATATAACACAATTGCTGATGGTTTTAAACAAGAATTTAATTTGACTATACCTGATGTAAAAAGATTGATATTCGGTAGCAAAAACTACTCTACATTTAACTTTGAGTTGAGTAATAAGTTGGTGCTTAACTCAGATAAAAACAACGATAAGGTACAAGATCTTGATACCATTAATAATGTTTATCGTACCAATTCGTATTTGAATAATCAAATAACAACTAGCGTTATTGAAGAAACGCCAGGGTTAAAAATAGAAAAGTCTTTCCAAAAAAGTTTATCTAACAGGTATTATAAATCATTAACAATCGGGTTTAATCCAAAAGAATTGTTAGTTAGTCAGGACAATAAATCTAATCGGTCGTTTCAAAATTCAAATCGCAATTACAGCAGGTTTGCACCTGATGCGGAAATAAGATATAATAATTATCAATATGGTGAATCCTCCTATAACTATAATCTGAATTATAGAACAACGATGAAGATACCTAATATAAACCAGCTTGCGCCATTAACTGATAGTACCAACTTGTATTATTTGCAAAGGGGTAATCTTAACCTTAAGGAAGCCGTTCAGCGAGAATTGTCTTTTAGTTTTTACAAATATGATCAACGTAGTAAAAATACCCTTAATTACTCTCTAACGGTAAGAGCAGGCTTAATTGCTGATAATATTGCAGATAGTTTGTTGATTGACGAACAGAACAGGCGTACGGTTTATAGAGTGAACGCAGATGGTCACAAATATATAAATGGAGACGCCAATATCAGAAAGGCACTTAAGCTAAAGTCTTCAGAATTACAGTTCAATATTTATAATAATTTTAATATAAACAAAAACCCGGGCTACACAAATGGCGTGTCTACCTATTCCAGTAACTTGAATACTAATACCGAGGGGAGTATAAACTACACTTACAAGAGTTATTTGGCTATGGCGCTTAGCCAATCATGGAATACTTACAGGTCGAAACAAGAGGCGTTTAATACTCAATATAGTGGAAAAACCGTTGGAACGACATTAACTACTAGCTATAACATTACCAAGAAACTTACTTTAAATAGTAGCATTAGCAATAACAATAGTTCTTCATCAAACGCTAAAGATATTACTTACACCATCTGGAATGCGAATATAGTTTATCGTTTTCTTAAGGGTAATAACGCAGAGGTCAAATTTGCCGCACTTGATTTATTAAGACAGAATACGAGTGTAATTAACTATGGTAACGCTGATAGTTATACTATTGGTACACAGAACGTATTGAAGCAGTATTTTATGACCACCCTATCTTATTACCCTAGGCAATTTGGCAAAAAAAACGTGGCTAAGAAATAGCGGCTATTTTACTTTATTGAATACAAACAGGTCTTTATAGATCCATTTTCCATCCTCTTCTGTACCCCGGGCAATTACAAATTGAGTAGCCGAACGTTTTTCATATAAGATCCTCAAGCCTCCGCCCTCTTTCTGAAAGATAGCTTTGTCTTTGGCTGCTTCAAGAAATAAGTACCGGTCTTGTTTATCTTTTTCTTCCTGACCAATTAAGCCAGGTTTGAAATGCTTAACCATAGAAATTAAGCCATCTGCAGTTTGTTCATAAGCTAGCATCTCGTATAAGTCGGCATTGGTACCATGCATCATTCTCATAAAGCCAAGCATGTTCTCTCCTGAAGGAGGAAGCCAGAAACCTTCAATCGTTTGTCCATCTGGCATGGTAGCTTTCCAGTTGCCCTGGATAAAACTGACGTCTGCAACCCTGCCTTTAGCTTGTGCCTTAAGCTTTGGAGAAATGCCAATAACCATTAGCAAGAAAATTAAAATACGTGTATGTTTCATAACGTTTAAGAATTTGGTTTCTTAAATATATGAATTACCTGCAATATGGGCTGAGGATATTAAGCGTTGAATTGACGCAAGTGGTGATCTGCATGTTTGTACACAAATAATCCGAGCTGATCTTTGGTCATTCTACCAAAAAACCAATGTATAAATTCTAGGTTATTATAATGAGCATAAGCCTTAATTAAACCAATCCATTTGTTTTTTTCCGCCTCCAGGTCTCCATCCGTTTCTTTAATTTTGAAATGCGGACTAGTAGGTGCATTTTTATTCATAGGGATATCATCTTTTATCAAACCTTTTAGTACCCATGGCCCTATTAGCTTACCCAGCAGCGTACGCTTATAAATAGCATAACCTAAATACATTTCTTCTGCAACATTGCAATGCTTAAGCATCTGTATAAGATTCATCTTACCCCATTCTGCCTTATTATTTTGATCAAGCGAATTGATTCTTTTAATCAATTCGCTTCTTGTCGCTTCATCAAATATTGTCTTCATCAACTTGTATTGGTTTAAACAAATATAATTGTAATGCGGCTAGTATTGAGGGTAGATAGCGACAAAAGTAATGGCATTT
The DNA here is from genome assembly GCA_025351765.1 of Pedobacter sp. GTDB lineage: Bacteria > Bacteroidota > Bacteroidia > Sphingobacteriales > Sphingobacteriaceae > Pedobacter. The sequence goes on along the minus strand of JANXVH010000158.1, from coordinate 21,008 downwards.
TATGACAACTACTTTATGCTCCCAAAATGAACATGCTCTGTAATTCTATTTGGGTCATTCAATAACTGAAAGGTAGTAGATGGACCCAAATTAACCGGAGCATTCCAGGATCTTAATGCCCATACTATCTTTTTATCTGGTGTAACTTCAACAGCTTGTACTGCTTCGTTTCCCGCTACTGCTTTACTATCCCATTGATTAAACCAATTATTAATGAGCGTATTACCGTTTGGCAGGCGCATAGCAATTTGAGGATTGGTAAGTTTATAGTCCTTTACGTCATCTAAAAGGTATTCCCAAACAACTTCACCCTTTCTATTGAGTTCCTTTACAAATCGTTGGTTACTGGCAACCAGGAGATTACCCGAAGGTAACTGCACTGCAGACCAAACGCTTGGGACATCTATTGAGGATAGGATTTTTCCATCAAAATCATACTCATTTACTATGGCAAGATCCATGTGTGCGACAAGCAAAGTACCTTCCTTGGTTAAACGGGCATGGCGGATTTGTCCGTGGGTACCGCTTTTAAATGGGATTACAAATTCTTTAACAACCTTATTGGTTTTAATGTTCATTACAAATACTTTGGCTGGATTGCCATTTTGAACAAAAACTACATGCTCCTTACCAATTGGCTGGGCTGTATGTGTTTCAAAACCCTCTGGCGCATCGTATTTCCAAAGTACCTTTTTATCTTTATTTATTAGCGTAACGCCGAACTGATGGGCAAATAGAATGTTTCCATTAGTTTGCATAACGGCATCACTAATCTCTCCCCTACCAGTTGTATCTATGTAAGACCAGGCTATTTTGCCGTTCTTAATGATATACATATTGCGAGCCTTAGCCTCACCAGCGTAAAAGAAATCAAATTGTTTTAAGCCCTTTCCTGGCAATTCCTTTGGTGCGTTAACAGCAATTTGAGCAGAAGATGAATTTGATAATCCTATCAGCGCAAATAACAGTGGACATACATATTTAAATCCTGCTAAAGTTATTGTCTGTTTCATAATAACGGTTATTTAGTGATTTTGAAAATGAAGCCATTTGAGTTACTAGGACCCGTATCCGGATTGGTAACCATGTAGATTTCGCCAGTATTATCTTCACCAAAACCAGTAACTTTTAAGCCTTCAGGAATATTAGATAAAGTGATATTTCCCCTCTGCCAAGCTGTACCAACCTTTTTAAGATACCACATTGGGCCTGTCCAATCGGCATATACATATTTTCCTTTTAACAATGGGATAATCTTACCATTATAAACATAACCTCCTGTTACAGAAACACCTTCTCGGTGCGGATATTCCATAATAGGCATGATAATACCCTTAATTGCACAGCCTGTTGCTGGATTATAGCAGTGCGTTCCTTCTGTTAATCGCCAGCCGTAGTTGCCACCTTTTTTTACAATATCAACCTCTTCCCATAAATCCTGACCTACTTCACCGGCAAATAACTGCCCTGACAATCTATCAAATGAAAAGCGATATGGATTGCGGAAACCATAAGCAAAAATCTCTGGTTTGATGTTAGGCTGACCAACAAAAGGGTTGTCTGCAGGCACTTTATAGGGTTCTTCTGTATTGACATCAACACGGAGAATCTTGCCCAACCAGGTAGTCATATTTTGTCCATTACCAGCTTCACCATGCTTATCGCCTTGCCCGCCTCCATCTCCAAAAGAGATGTACAGGTAACCGTCTTTGCCAAACTGTACGCAACCACCATTATGGTTACCATCTGGTTTCTCGGCTGATAGAATAATCTTTTCACTACCTGGATCTGCAACTCCAGATGCCCCAAGTGTATACTCTGCCACCACATCTATGTGATTGGCGTTAGTAGACGGCGCACTGTAAAACAAGTAAAACTTCCTATTGACCTTAAAACGGGGGTGCAGGGCGATACCCAACAGTCCGCGTTCTTCGTAACCTTTATTGAGCTTGGGCATTTTACTACTTAGATCAAGGACTGCTGTTTCACTTAACTTTCCATTTTTAATGGAGCGAATTTTACCCGTTTGTTCGGTTACCCAAATCTCTCCGGCAGTAGGGAAAGCAATTGCTGTAGGCGCCATAAGGCCCCCAGAAATCTTTTGAACCTTTAAGGTAAGAACAGGAGGTTCTGCTGCAACAACAGGTTGCATTAATGTAATAATGCTGATGCCCAGTAAAGATAATATTTTCATAATGATTTGATATATTGTGTGTTATATTATAATTTATTTGTTATTTACTAAAATCAAACCATAACGTACCTTTAATAGCGTTTCCGTCAAGTTTGGCTTTCTGACTTTGCGGACCCATTGATTTTGCTGACTGAAATTTAGTGCCGATAGCGCTAATATTTTGTAAGAATCCAATGCTTCCATCAGGAAATGGGGGCTCTACATTGTTGTTCTCTAAAGCAGCCATTTCTCTGGCAGGTTTCAGCATTTGAAAGTACATGTTTGGATCTTTGGTATATACCGTAAAAGGTGATTCTTTGGTTTCAATAGTAATCCAGTTCACTTCAGAATGGTATCCTTTAAACTCAGGATAAATCCAGGTTTCACCGGTTATAGCGTTGTTATAGTCTTTATGGAATACGCCAAACTGCTGCCCTTTTAACCTATTCTGCCAAACACGGTAAGGGCCTCTACCCAACCACTTCATACCGGTAATCTTTTCTTCTGGATAATTAAAGGTGATACCAGAAAAACTGACTTCTCCCTGCTGTGTGTATTCATATTCCAATTTGGCACGCTGACCGGATTGAAAAGTCCATTTTATATGCAAAGAACCGCCACCCTGATAGTCCGCTTCTACAATGTGTTTATCGCCATCCACCTTATGGGTAAACTCCTTTAAAGTGGTTTGCACACCCGCTAAAACTGGTCCGCCCGATAAGGAAACAATGCCATTAGGCTTAACTACTTGCTGTATGTATCCTGTAGATTTATCGAAGTAATAGCTAATGCCGTCACATTTTACCACAAGTGCTTGCCCTCCATCTGTTACCGTTGGTTTTACTACAGCGCCTTTTGAAGCTATTAAAGGATTGGCTTTTTGAGCCACAAAGGAAGGTGTTGCAATAGACCAGCTCCAGGTAAAGATCTCTTTTTTATCTGGCCCATAAGCCGTTAAGTACAATGCGTCGTTTGCTTTCCATGTAGTTGGCAAGGCTAGATTAAGCCAACCTTTTTCACCATGTTTTAAGTCGGGCGAAACAACAGAACCGGTAGCTTTTACTATTGCGGCTGTACTTTTTGATCCTGGTAAAGGAAAATTAACCAGTTTCCATTTAAAGGTGCATTGGTTTAAATTGGTAAAAGAATACCTGTTCTCTACTGAAATTTTACCCTTAAAAGTGGCATTAATAGGTTGTGGGTTAATGTAAACTGGCGACCAGATTTCTTTTATGGTATAAAAGCTACCTTCCTTTTCTCTATGCGGGCCAACAATACCATCTGGCGCATGGTTACCATCTGAATCATAAGCGCCATTCTTATCCGTACGGATAACTGACTCGTCAGCAAAAGCCCATATAAAACCACCTGCACCATGAGGATGTTTTTGCATCTCTGACCAAAAATCATCTAAACCCGCGCCTGCTCCACCATCGTACAGACCGTGCATAAACTCAGTGGTAAAGAATACTTCCTGTCCACTGGCCACAGTTTTAACAATGGCATTATAATCTGGATAATGCTTAGTATCAGTACCATTAAACTTTTCCCAAGGATGAATTACGGTACGTTTCTGTGGATCATATAACGCATAATCATTATCCAGTTCTCTGTTAAAGCCCCCCTCATTTCCATTATCCCAAAACAATATAGCAGGATGGTTAACATCTCTAACTACCAGCTCTTTAACAAGTTTGCGGCCAACTTCTGTATCATAAAAAGCTTGCCATCCGGTTAATTCATCCAAAACATACAATCCTACTGAATCACATACATCCAAAAAATCCTGATCTGGCGGATAATGAGACATCCTTACCGCATTCATATTCATTTCTTTCATTAAGTTAACATCCAATAAATGAACGCCATGACTTAAGGTTCTTCCAGTTTCAGGCCAAAAACTATGTCGGTTGCTACCCTTTAATATGATCCTGCTTCCATTGACGTACAAACCATCGTTAACACGGAGCTCTACAGTGCGGAACCCGAATTTTTGCGTAACGCAATGCAATACCTTTTGTTTATTCTTAATACTTACTACCACCTGGTACCTGTTAGGAAACTCAGCACTCCACAAAGCCGGCTGTGCAAAATCAGCCTTTAATGAGGTATGATCTACATTATTACTAGCTGTAACCATAAATGGCTTACCAACATTCTGCCCGTTTAGCTTTTGCACCTGCGCTTCAATGGTTTCATCACCATTTAAATGTTGTGTATATACATCCATTTCAAAAGCACCATTAGCCTTTGCATTGATGGCTAGTCGGTCTATGAACACCTCGGGCACAATTTCTAAGTAAACTGGTCTGAAAATACCGCCAAACACCCAAAAATCGCTCTTGCGCTCAGCCCTGTTTATGGAAGCATTGGCGGATGTTTTATCAACCGTAACTTCTAATAAATTCTTACCAGAAGGTTTAAGCAGATCAGTTATATCATATTTAAAACGGTAAAAACTACCTTGATGTACCGGTCCTGCTAATTTACCGTTAACCATCACTTTAGTATCAGTCATTGAACCCTCAAATACAATGTAAACCTTTTTACCATTCCAGTTTTCAGTTAAAAACTCATGTTTATATTGACCTTGTTCACTGGCCTTATTGTTATCGTGGCCGTAATTGTAGGTGCCAAAGCCTTGCAACTCCCAATTTGATGGGACAGCTATTTTTGTCCAGACGCCACTTTTTCTGCCAGCAGTGCAAAAGAAATCCCATTGTACGGTATTATCTTTATCAATACCTGAAAGATACTTTACTACAGTACCCTGCGAAAATGCACTGAAACAAGATATAATGAGCAGCAATGGAAGCAATATTTTTTTCATAGGGATCTTTTAGATTTCAATTTGGTTAAATACAATAAGAAGCAAGATTAAATAGTAGCAGCCTACAAAAAAAATATAGGTGTGATTAAAACTACGCAATCGTTACCGAAAATAAGCTTCTTGCAATAACTATTGAATTTAGTTATAATTGTCTATGTACCGAGCTGCCACCATCAAACAAATAGCCGAGGCCCTATGCGTGTCCATCTCAACGGTTTCCAGAGCATTGAGCGATAGTCACGAAGTGAGTGCTGAAACTAAGCGAATTGTGCTGGAGTATGCAAAGAAAATAAACTACCACTCCAACCCTATAGCAGTTAGTCTCAAAAGAGGGAGAAGTAATTCTATAGGCGTATTACTATCTGATGTGGCCAGCAGCTTTTTCTCGCAGGTGATCAATGGCATTGAATCTATTGCCTACGAAAAAGGCTACCACGTTATTATTACCCAGAGCCACGATTCTTTTGAACGGGAAGTGACCAATATGAGTCACCTTGCCAGCAGGTCTGTTGATGGTATTTTGGTTTCTATGTCATCCCAAACCACCAACTACGAACACATTACCTCCCTGCATGAGCGAGGTATGCCCATCGTATTTTTTGATAGGATACTGGATGAGATTGAAACCTTTAAAGTGACTACAGACAATTTTAAAGCTGCTTACGAAGCCACTGAAGTTTTGTTAAAAAAAGGTTTTAAAGGCATCGGACACCTTACCAACGCCCCTCAACTTTCTATTACCATAGAGCGCCTAAACGGCTATATGGCTGCATTAAAGGCAAACCAAATTCCGTTTGATGAACGATTGGTATTTTATTGCCATGAGGGCGGCCGTAACCCACAGGAGATTGAAACCGCTATTGATCATTATTTAACTAAGGAGATTAAGGCTGATGCTTTGCTGATATCAAGCGATAGGATAAGCACTTCCGCCCTGCGCGTTTTAAAACGTTTAGGCAAAGCAGATCAGTTAACCATTATTGGATTTTCTAATTCTGATGTGATAGATCTATTGTCGCCCGGCATATCTTTTATCCGCCAGCGGGCTTTTGAAATGGGTGAAATTGCTGCAGAAATGCTAATTAAGCTCATTGAAAGCAAGTACCCGATATATGAATTTGAAACCAAGTTGCTGGATGGAGAATTGCATTGGAAGGGAAAAGAGAAGATTTAGTTTACTAGATTTTTTTAGTTTTTTGTGCTTAAAATAACGCTAAACATAATATAGTAAGCACAAGTACCTACGCCGGAGCAGCTTTAGTTAGCTAAAACTCTTCTATTTTTACTTTGCGGTAGAATACCTCTGCTCCTTCAGATTGCAACAGGATTCTACCGCTTGTTATTGATAGGTATTCTCCTTCGTTTACAAGAACTCCATTAACATAAAATTTAAAGCGACCTTTTTTAAAGAATACTTCAACAGTATTCCATTCGCCGTGCGGCCGCTCCCCGTCTTTGAGCTTAGCCATATATGCATTATCACTTGGCTCCATTTGAATGCCATCAACAAATGCAGTTACGCTATCAATAAGCCATAAATCGCCCACATCGCCTTCTTGTATCTGGCATTCTGCCCCACGGGGCCATATTTTGTTGACCGAAAGATCTACACTAAAGCAAACACCTGCATCACGTTTTTCTTTTTCTCTTGGCGGAAACTTCTTTTCTCCCCATTTAAACTCAAGTGAGAGGTGGAAATCGCCGTACTTTTTATCCGTAACGAGGTAACCAAAATCCTGTCCCGTTACATGAATTGCCTCATCTTGTACGGTAATCACATTGTGAGAATCTTTGTTAACACCCTGACTTGTAAGATACTTGGACCAACCTTCCAGATTTTTACCATTAAATATCTCATGCATGTTAGGAGTTTGCGCATTTGCCAGCATCATTGGAAAGCAGCAAAAAAATAAGATTATTTTTTTCATACTAGTTTTAACAAGCTAAATTGAGTTTAGCTGCCGCAATATACGCAACCCAATAAAACTATTAACTTTATGTTTTAACCTCCTGTTCAAATTTATATTCCCTTTATGATACATTGCGCGGTAATTGATGGTTTACAGGTTAGGTATTCAGACAGAGAGGAATGCATGATATTTCATGCACTATTAAAATGGAGGTACGTATAAATACCCCCACCCCCTATTTCGTAGTTATATCAATTGTACCGCCATTCTTAAACAAATCATGCGATACAAAATACCCTTTGTTTTCTTTACCATTTACTTTTATACCTGTTATTGCCCTACCATTACCGGGTTTGTTGATGATAATGGTTTTGCCGCTACTGGTTCTCCATTTTACCTGGTCAAATAAAGGTGCAGTTACCAGGTATTCGGGATCTGTGGCAGAAAACGTGTACAAACCTAGTGAGGAGAATACGTACCAGGCCGACATCTCGCCTGCATCGTCCATACCGGAAAGCGCCAATCCTTCCGGACCTATGCCATAAAGGTTATTTAAAATGTTGTCTAATATCTTTTGGGTTTTTTCTGGCTTGCCAATAAAGGTATATGCAAAAGGTGCTTCATGATCTGGCTGGTTGCCCTGACAATACTGACCAATCATAGTTTCTACGTTACGCGCAATGTATTTAGGGTTCCAGGGCAAGGTAAAAAGAGAATCTAGTTTTGATTCAAACCCTTTCGGACCGCCATATAATTTTATCAAACCCGGCATATCATGCGGAGCAAAAAAAGAGACTTGCCATGCATTGGCTTCTCTGTACATGTATTCGTAATAAGGATATTGTGGGTTAAACGGTTTAATCCAGTCGCCATTCTCTAACCTTCCTCGCATAAACCTGGTGGAAGGATCAAACATATTTTTATAGTTTTGAGACCTGGCCATCAGTATTCTGTAATTAGCGGTATCGCCTAGCTTCTTAGCTATCTGTGCCAGAGAATAATCATCATAAGAATACTCCAATGTTTTAGAAACACCAGCTCTTCCCTTTGTTTCTACTTTTGGATTGGCCACGTCTGGATCTGATATAAAGCCCTTTTTGATGTATTCATCTACAAACGGACGCGCACCTGGCGTTAAATTAGCATTTCTTAGTAGGATTTGGTAAGTGCCTTTAATATCAAAGTTATCAATCCCTCTTAAATAGGCACCGGCAATGGATGAAGTGCCATGATCTCCATGAAAAAATGTAGGAATGAAGCCAGTCTTATCGCCTACTTCCTTCATAGACTTAATTACGTCCAGCGTAACATTTGGAGTAATCAATCCTAAAAGCACGTCTTTATTACGGTAGGTATCCCATAATGAAGGTTCAGTATAATAGTTATAATCTGCTTTTACTACATTCCTTTTAGCATCAGTAAACTCTCCGTTTACGTCACTTCTTAAAACTGGCCATAAGAATGATCTGTACAAACAAGAATAAAGCATTCCTTTTTGCTTAACAGTACCGCCTTTTACCTGGATTGAAGAAAGCAGGTTTTCCCAGGTTTGGTTGGCTGCTTTGCGTACCGCATCAAAAGTTTTATTGCCAATTTCCATCTCCAGGTTTAGCTTTGCGTTTTCTACACTAACAAAAGATAAACCTATTTTGAGCTCAACAGCATTGTTGGCGTTATTTGCAAGATGAAGCATGGCGTAACCCTCACTTGCCCCTTCCTGGTTAACTTCAAGCTTTTCAATAGGTGTATTGCTGATTGCATAGAAATAAATTTTACCACCTGATTGTTGATAGCCTTTAACGATAGACGTTCCTTCTTGCTCTATTTTCCAGCCGTTTACCCTGCTGTTGGCTTTGGCAAGATCAAAGAGAATTTGCCTGTTTACAGCATTTTTATATTCATATTTATGGTAACCGCACCTTAGAGTTGATGTTAGACTAACGTTTACATTATAATCATCCAGGTATACTTGATAAAAGCCTGGGGAAGAGCTTTCTTTTTTATGAGAAAATCTTGAACCGAACTTACTGCCTTTATTTAAAATCGGAGCATCGCCGGCAAGACTGGACACCGGCAGAATTGGAATATTACATAGATTCCAGTGTCCTTTATTGGTATGGGTAAAACTTAGAATAGCATTATCTTCATACTCATAACCAGCGCCAGAGCCATACTCCGTCATAGGGCTTAACTGAACCATGGCATTAGGTAAAGCGCTACCCGGAAACGTTAGGCCTGCCCATGATCTCCATCCGGTAGGAAGCTCATAGCCCAATATTTTTGGGTCGGTTAATGGATAAGTGCCCACAAATGTGTTTACATATTGGGTGTAACCTTTATCAGATTGAGATTTTACAGTAGGCACCACGAGTAGCAGCAACATTAGGGCATTGAAAATGCCTTTAGTTAGATTATTCATCATTTTGGTTAATTGTGTTGTTCCTCAAATATATAAAATATAAAAGCATACAACTTAAGGCTATACATGCTTTTACCACATTACCCACAGAAAAAGCAAGTATGGTAACAGTTTGGATAAGAAAATGTTCTGTTAAATATATCCATTCTCGGCACAACCTTTGTTAATTATAGGTGTTAAGAGATTAAGAATTCATCTACCTATGAATTATTATTATGGAAAAGAAAAGCATCTACATTGTAGAGGATAACAAGGATATTGGATTTATACTTCAGTATTTCTTAAATGAAGAGGGATTTGATGTAGAACTGTTTGAAACGGTTGCTTCGTTTAATTCCAGGTTATTGATAAAAGTGCCAGATCTGTTTTTGCTGGACGTAATGCTGCCTGATGGAGATGGCTTGGAAGTTTGTTCGGAAATTAAGCATAGGGAGATTCTGAAAGAGAAACCAGTGCTTATTATGTCTGCTCACCTGCCATCTGATTTTGTGAAAAAACAATCATGCGCAGATTGTTTTGTAGCGAAGCCTTTTGATCTGTTCGTAATTTTAAATAGAGTGAATGAACTTTTACAGGCAGCATAGTTTACATATTGTGAATGTTGTAGTATTAATATGCTGATATTTGACAGTGATGTTACAGGGTATTAATAATACAACATCATCAAATTAACGCTACAGATTGTTTAATTGAACATTTGGGAACTGGAGATATTTATTATCCCATAAACTATACTGAGCATAATCTTGTGCGCTCGCGTAACAGTAGCTCCTTCTTTAGCAAATAATTTGGCTTTGACCTTATTTCTGTTGTACACCGTTATCTGGTAACCAGCTTTTAATAAGGTGCTGCACATAGGTGTCCCTATGGTACCCAATCCAATAATCCTATTTTACTTAGACTCGTGTAATTATTTGGTTGCGATGATGATTATAAATTGTCTTTCTATTTCAGTTCCTGTATTCATTTTGACCTGTTCTGAATAGGTTTTAACTTCAGCTATAGTAAAGCCAGCCAGTTCAAGAATATTTTTAGTTTCTTGAATATTGTACAAATTAAAACCGAACTGGGTAAACGGAAGCTTCTCCATGAATTCCCTTTCTGAGAATGAAAGATAGAGTTGTGCACCGGGCTTTAGCACACGATAAATCTCTTTTGCGTAAGCTTTTGGATTTTTCCAGAAATATAAGGTGTTTACAGTAAAAGCTTTATTAAAAAACTCATTTGCAAAAGGAATGGTTTCTCCATCGGTAAGCGAAAAAGCAACATTACCCGATTGGGAAAGTGAGGCATTTATCTGAGAGGCTTCCTCTACCATTAATTCAGAGATATCTATTCCATAATAATCCAGGTTTCCGATATCGGTAAACAATAAACTTACATGCCGTCCACCTGCCGGACCTATCTCTAGAATGGATTCATAGTGATTCAAATCCATTACAGCTATAGTTTGAAGGATCATATTACCGTTGGTATTGGCCATGTTTTGAGAGGTGACAAGTCCCATTTCGCCTATTGGATTACTTAGCTGACTGGCTATTTCTTTAAGACTTTCTATATTTAGTTCTTCAGGCATATTACTGGGTCTATTTCTTGAGGAATAGCAGTAAAGGTATAAAATAACGGTGCTGAAAAAAAGAAATTACTAATTGATCAAGCCATTAATAAGGGCATAGCGTATTAAAGTTGCAGTATTTCGTGATTCCGTTTTTTCTATAAGATTTTGCCTATGTCCCTCTACTGTTCTCTTACTTAAAAAAAGCTTGTCGGATATCTCCGCGTTGGTAAGCCCCTCTCCTATCATTTGTAGTACTTCCTTTTCTCTTTCGGAGAATAATACGGATTGATCGCTTTCATCAATAGCCAATCTAGAATTTGCAGCTAGTTTATCAAGCAATCTCGCAGAAAATTCTGTACAAATGTATTTGCCTTTTTTTTGTACATGATTAAGCGCAAATAACAACTCTTGTTTACCAATTGTCTTTAGCAAATAACCGCATAAGCCGACTTCAAAAAGGTTTGCAATTAACTTTAAGTTGGCATTAGAGGAAAGCGCTATCAATTTAACCTTCTTATTTAACCTTTTTAAGTTACTTATCGCAACCGGTGAGTCAGAACTAAGCATATCCAGATCAAGCAACACAATATCTGCATTGATATGATTTTTAATAGCAAAATTTAGCTCATTAAGATTCGAAGCTTCATCAAGAATAGTAATATCTCCACTTGTTTCAAGCAGTAATTTAATTCCATCTCTAACCAACGTTTGGTCTACAGCGAGTAAAACATTTAACATCAATAGTAATTAGTTTATGATAATTGGATAATACTTAAACAAAAAAAGTGTGTTTTAGTTTTCTCCCCATAAAAAAAATCTATCCTTATAACACCGCAGGCTTATTTAGCGCGTACTCTGAGGGAGTAACCCCAAACTGTTTAGCAAAAGATCTTCCAAATTGTGCCTGCGAACTAAATCCAGTCTGACTGGCGATTTGCTGTATCTTTAAATTTGAGTTCAGTAATAGCTCTGCCGCCTTCTTTAGCCTAGTAATGTTGATCAGTTCATTTGGAGTAAGATTTGATATCGCTTTTAGCTTCCTATAAAATGTGGCTCTGCTCATATTTAGGCTCTCCGCCAGCAGGTCCACATCCAAGTTTGTGTTTGATAAATTTTGATGAATGTAATCATTCAATTTATTCAACAAAGCTTGATCTGGTTTAGATTGTGCTATCGTAATCAGATGGGTAAATGAATCTATCCTTGCTTGATAAAGCTCCCTTTCCTTTTCATTTTCTAAGGCATCCATCTTGGTCTTGCTTTTCAGTTTTGCTCGCTTATTTAAGTATTTAATTCCATAGCAAACACTTGCAATAAGTAAACTAAAATATAATAGATATGCCCAAATGCTTAACCAAAATGGAGGAGTTATGGTTATCACTAATTTAGCTGGTTTATTATTCCAAAGGCCACTACTGTTAGATCCTTTAACCAAAAATGTATAAGTGCCTGGAGAAAGTTTTGTATAAAAAACCTTTCTGTTTCTTTTCAGATAAGTGTATTCTCTATCCAGGCCTACGAGCTTATAGGCATACTCCGCAGTTTCATATCCAGTGTAAACGAGCGCAGCGAAGTCTATGCTAAACGTAGACTGATCATAAGCAAGTTTTATCCCATCTGTGTAAGTGATGGATTTCTTAAGCAATTTATTGTCTATAAGTACCTCTTGGTTAAAAACCTGAAAACCAGTAATAAATACATTTGGTATTACCTGGTTACGGGTAAATTTAGTTGGATTAAATGCAATCATTCCGTTAACACTGCCAAAATAAAGCTTCCCGTTGGCGTCTTTAAATGACGAATTATAGTTAAACTGGTCACTTAGCAGCCCACTTGCCTTAGTAAAGACTTTAACTGTATGACTGTGAGGATTAAACATAGCCAGCCCCCTAGAGGTGCTCAACCATAGGTTACCTAAATCATCTTGTTCGGCACGATAAAACACATTGCTTGGAAAACCATCCTTTGTACCAAAGCGTTTAAATGTACTGCTTCGAGGATCAAATTTATTAAGGCCATTTTCAGTGGTTATCCATAAATTCTTTTCCTTATCAAGGAGTATAGAATTTACGAAGTTATCGCTAATGCTGTTTTCATTTTCTTTGACATACTGAAATTTGCCTTTTTTGCCTTTTTGCGAGTTTACAAAATGCAGCCCGTTATTTATAGTGCCAGCCCAAATCGTCCCCGTTTCATCCTCTAGTATCGTCATGTAATGATAATCAGTAGGAAATCCCTCAAGCTTACTAAAATTATCAGCTGACCGGTTGTATTTGTATATGCCGTAAGAGCTGCCTAGCAGGATTTCTCCTTTTTTGGTCTTGTAAATAGATTCAATAAAATTACTTTTTAAATCGTGTTCTCCATTGCCTTTATCATAATGACGGAGTACCATCCCAGTTCTCACATCCATCACATCGAGCCCTTGTTCATAATTACCAACCCACAATTCATTTCCTGCGGCTAGTAAACCATGAATATTGGTATGGGCAATGCTAGTTTTGTTCCCGTTAGGCAAAAATTTCGTTATTGTACTGTTTATCTTATTTAACCCAACGTCTTCCGTACCAACCCATAGGCTACCGTATCGATCCACAGTTATCTCTCTGACTGCATTTCCACTGATTGGATAGGCATCACTCTTTGGAAAATATTTATCAAAAGCGTTAAAGGGCTTTGGGTAATAGTTTACTCCACCAAAGTAGGTACCAATCCATACCCCTCCCTCCTTATCTTTTGCGAAAGTATAAACTGCATTATCGGACAAGGCATAAGGATTGCCAGGATTTTTTCTCAGTTGCTGATGGGCGCCAGTTATAATATTGTAAACAAATATTCCTGATTCTGTAGCTATCCAATAAATATTGCCGTCATAATGGATAAAGTTCTTGGCGAAAATTGCCGTTTTGTCATTGTTGTTGGTCAGCACATCTTTGTATTCAAACGTTTTCAAGTCAAATAGTTTCACCCCTTGATGAGAGGTTCCAACTAAAATTGAATTTGCATTTGTAGCATAGATCTTATCTACCCAACGTGATGTAACCATTGGAGAGTGATTAAATAGGTTATAAGTTATAAAGGAATCACTTTTAGTGACATATTTCTTTAGTAATCCGTCACTTGTGCTTAACCATAACGTACCATCCTCTAAAAACAACATAGAGGAGACATTAAAATCCTGTTTATCAGTAAATAAACTTACTTTACCTGATTTTTTATTATACTTAAAAATCTTAGACTCCGTTATAAAACAAATATTGTTATAACGATCACTTTTTAGCGCAGAAACATATTTATCTCTTGTATACGGTACTATTGTAAAACGTTCTGTGGTGTCATTATAACAAAATAGGCCTTTAGAAGTCCCAATCCACAGTTCCTTTTGCTTATCCTCAAAAACTGAAAGCGTTACATTACTACCAATGCTATTGGTATCTGCTGGATCATTCCTAAAGATTTTAAAATTATATCCGTCGAAACGGTTAAGCCCATCCTTTGAGGCAAACCATAAAAATCCTTTTGAATCTTGGGTAATCTCGAAAACTGAATTGTAGGATAAGCCTTGCTCAACCTGATAATGCCTAAAATCGAACGATTGTGCAGTAAGTTTAACTGCAACAGGTAAGAGTATTAAAAAAATTAAAAAAGCTTTTTTCAATCTAAATTAGCTAGAGGTTTAAATTGGATAACAAGATGTGGCGTCCAAAATAAAGAAATTCAAACCAATTTGAGACAAATTGATAAAAGTTTGAGCCGATTTGTTCAAATGTAATCCCTTAATTTGAATCATCAGTTGCTGCCATAAATGCAGCAAACACACAATTAATAACCAAATACATCATTATGAAGTTAGCATCCTACATTATTGGATTATGCCTGGCTCAAACGTTATCACAAACGTTGCCGGTAAAAGCACAAGCGCAAACGTGGAAACCCGTTGGTGGTAAAATTGCTACCCCCTGGGCAGAGAAACTGAATCCAGCAAGCCCCCTTCCTGAATATCCAAGGCCACAATTGGTACGCAAAAACAATTGGAAAAACCTAAATGGACTGTGGGATTACGCCATTACAAGCAAAGAAGAAACTGCACCTAAGGCTTATCAAGGCAAAATTCTTGTTCCTTTCGCAGTAGAATCTTCGCTTTCTGGAGTTGGTAAAACGATCGACAAGAACAATTTACTTTGGTACAAAACTAGTCTTACTATTCCTTCTTCCATGAAGAATACAGTTTTATTGCATTTTGGTGCGGTAGATTGGAAAACAGAACTATGGCTTAATGGAAAAAAAGTAGGAAGCCATGAAGGGGGATTTGATCCTTTTAGTTTCGACATTACTCCCTTCATTAAAAAAGGTGCTAAGCAAGAGTTGGTAATCAGTGTTTGGGATCCTACAGATGAAGGACCCCAACCAAGAGGTAAACAACTAAGAAAGCCTGAAGGCATCTGGTACACTCCTGTGAGTGGTATTTGGCAAACTGTATGGTTAGAAGGAGTAGCTAAAACCTTTATTGCCTCTACTAAACAAACACCTGATATAGATAATAAAAAACTCTCTTTTTCAGCAGATGTAACGGCTGCTCAGCCTGGTGATGTAATTAGAATAACAGCTTTTGATGGCGCAACTAAAGTTGGCGAAACAGAAGTTGCCTCAACGGAAACTGCATCTTTAAACATCCCCAACCCTAAATTATGGACACCAACTTCGCCGTTCCTGTACGACTTAAAAGTAGCCGTTATACGCAAAGGAAAACCTGTTGATGAGATTAGTAGTTACTTCGCCATGCGTAAGTCGTCTATGGGTCCAGACAACAACGGTATTCAAAGAATGTTGTTAAATAATGAATTTGTGTTCCAATACGGTCCACTAGACCAGGGATGGTGGCCAGATGGGTTATATACGGCTCCAACCACAGAAGCGTTGGTATTTGATATCATCAAGACCAAAGAAATGGGCTTTAATATGATCCGTAAACACATTAAGGTTGAACCTGCCCTTTGGTACTACAACTGCGATAAATTGGGAATATTGGTATGGCAGGATATGCCTAGTGGCGATCTTGGAAATCAATGGGAACCTAATCTTGGTCAAATGGGTGGTACAGACAAAGACCGTACTGCTGAGTCGGAAGCCATCTACAAAAAAGAGTGGAACAGGATAATGGACCATCTCCACAATTTCCCGTGTATTGTGGTGTGGACTCCTTTTAATGAAGCATGGGGTCAATTTAAGACCAAAGAGATTGCTGAATGGACCAAAGATAAAGATCCCTCTCGTCTCGTAAACAGTGCTAGTGGTGGCAATCACGTGATCACAGGAGATATTGTAGACCTTCACCACTACCCTAATCCAGCAATGCCTAGACCAGACTTATTTGGACAAACACATGTGGTTGTACTAGGTGAATTTGGTGGCTTAGGTTTGCCTGTCCCGGAACATACATGGCTAAAAGATAAAAACTGGGGTTACCAAACTTTTAAGAACGCGGATGAATTGTTTGACAAATACGCTTCCTTTATGGTTACTATGGAAGGTCTAATTAAAAAAGGCTTATCTGCAGCAGTTTACACACAGACAACTGATGTAGAAAATGAGACAAATGGGTTTATGACGTATGACAGAAAAGTCATCAAAGTGCCCGTAGAGAAGCTTAAAGCTGTTACAGATAAGTTATACAACAAATCATTGGTTCAACTTAAATAATCTCACAAACAATATGTTAACAAACGTTAAACGGGCATTTGCCCTTGCAATCCTTTTAACAGGATTGCAAGGCTTAAGTGCGCAGGCACAAACGGTACAAGCCGTGGCTGTAGCTAACACAGCTAACAATGCTACAAACAGTTACTACATTAGCAATAAAGCTCCCCTATTAAAAAACCATTTCATCAAATTACCGATCGGCAGCATACAGCCTGGGGGATGGCTTAGAAATGTTTTAGTATTGCAAAAAGATGGCTTAACAGGAAATTTAGGAGAGATTAGTATTTGGCTATCAAAAACAGATAACGCATGGCTCAATAAAGAAGGCAAAGGTAAGCATGGCTGGGAAGAACTTCCTTACTGGTTAAAAGGGTATGCCAATATCGCATATATGCTTAAAGACCCAAAAATGCTTTCGGAAACAAAGTTTTGGATTGATGCTGTACTAAACAACCAACGCGACAATGGCGATTTTGGCCCTTTTGTAGAAAAGGGAAAGGACAAAAGAGATTTATGGACGAATATGCCAATGCTTTGGTGTCTGCAATCCTATTTTGAATACAGTAAAGATGCCAGGGTATTACCGCTAATGACCAAGTACTTTAAATGGCAACTTACCATTCCTGATGATCAATTATTAGAAGACTATTGGGAAAAAAGCCGTGGAGGTGATAATATTGTCAGTATTTACTGGCTATACAATCGCACAGGCGATAAATTCCTTTTAGACCTTGCGACTAAAATCGACAAAAATACGGCTAACTGGCGACAAGCAACCAACCTACCGAACTGGCATAACGTAAATATAGCTCAGTGCTTTAGAGAGCCTGCAACCTATTATTTACAGAGTCATAATGATGCAGACCTTAAGGCCAGTTACAATAACCAAGAACTAATCAGGAGTATCTATGGACAAGTTCCAGGCGGCATGTTTGGAGGCGATGAAAATTCACGCAAGGGATATGATGACCCCAGACAAGCAGTAGAAACTTGCGGGTTAGTAGAGCAGATGACGTCAGATCAGATGATGCTTGGCATTACTGGAGATACCTATTGGGCAGAAAACTGCGAAGACGTAGCATTCAACACTTTCTCTGCAGCATTTACTCCAGATTACAAAGCACTTAGGTACCTTACCGCACCTAACATGGTTATCAGCGACGCTAAAAATCATAATCCAGGTATTGATAATTCAGGACCATTCTTAATGATGAACCCTTTTAGCAGCCGTTGTTGTCAACACAATCACGCAGCTGGATGGGTCTATTATGCAGAGAATTTATGGATGGCAACGCCAGATAATGGTATTGCCGCACAGCTTTATGCAGAGGGATCAGTAAAGGCAAAAGTAGGTTCTGGTGTTCAAGTAACGCTTAATGAAACCACAAAATATCCATTTGAAGATCAAGTAAATATAGAAGTTACCACTCCTAAATCTATCAACTTTCCGTTATACCTTCGCGTGCCCGCTTGGTGTAAAAATCCAGTGGTTAAAGTTAACAAAAAGACTATTACGGTAGCTGCAAAAGCAGGTGGTTACATCAAACTAACAAGTACCTGGAAAAACGGAGATATAATAAACCTGCAATTCCCAATGGATCTTAAGGTTAGAGTATGGGAAAAGAATAAGAACAGTGTCAGTGTTAACTACGGACCCCTTACCTATTCATTGAAAATTGATGAGGACTATATTCAGAAAGACAGTAAGGAAACTGCGATAGGCGATTCTCAATGGCAACCTGGTGCGGATCCTAAAAAATGGCCATCATTTGAGATTCACCCAAAATCAGCTTGGAATTATGGTTTACTCCTGGATAAAACCAACCCTGCTAACTCCTTTACAGTAGTTAAGAAAGCGTGGCCTAAAAACAATAATCCTTTCACGAACGGAAATGCCCCTATAGAGCTTGAGGCTAAGGGCAAGCTCATTCCAGAATGGAAAATAGACAAATACGGCCTGGTTGATGTATTGCCAAAAAGCCCCATCGCCAATACAGAAAAAGAAACAACACTAACATTGGTTCCTATGGGCGGCGCAAGGTTAAGAATCTCCGCGTTTCCTGTAGTAAAATAAAGATTTAAAACATTTTTACAAAAGGCTGGTATATAGTGTACCGGCCTTTTATTTTTTCATACATTTGGCCAATTATTTTTCAAAGCAAAATGAGTCATCATAAAAACATTCAAAAATTAAGTGCGGCGGGGTTATTAATTAGTTTAGGAATTATTTATGGAGATATAGGTACATCTCCCCTTTACGTTTTCAAAGCTATTATAGGCGATCGGTTAATCACACCAGACCTTATACTAGGTGGGCTTTCTTGTATTTTCTGGACATTGACACTTCAAACCACACTTAAATATGTTGTCATTACACTTCAGGCGGATAACAAGGGAGAAGGCGGTATTTTTTCATTATATTCACTTGTAAAACGAAAAGCCAAATGGCTCATTATTCCAGCCATGATTGGGGGTGCCGCATTACTTGCCGATGGGATTATGACACCCGCAGTAACTGTTTCAGCAGCAATTGAAGGTCTGGGTCTTATTTATTCAGACCTGCCAACCGTTCCTATAGTATTGGCCATATTAATATTTTTATTTGTACTGCAGCAATTTGGCACCTCTCTAGTAGGTAAGGCATTTGGCCCCGTTATGTGGATCTGGTTTACTATGATAGCTATTTTGGGATTGGTCTATGTACTTAAATTACCAGAAATACTTAAAGCCGTCAACCCGTATTATGCATACCATATTCTAAGCACCAATCCAGAAGCTTTCCTTATTATAGGTGCCGTATTCTTATGTACAACAGGAGCAGAAGCTTTGTATTCAGACCTCGGTCATTGTGGCCGTGCAAACATCCGCATTAGTTGGATTTACGTTAAAATTTGTTTAGTCCTGAATTACATGGGTCAAGGCGTTTGGTTGTGGGGTCTACAAGGCACAAAGCTTGGCGATGTCAATCCATTCTATCATCTTATGCCAAACTGGTTTCTTATATATGGAATCCTTATCGCCTCAGTAGCAGCAACAATAGCTAGTCAGGCGCTAATATCAGGTTCATTTACCCTAATCGCAGAAGCCGTAAGACTTAACCTATGGCCAAAAGTAAAAATCAACTACCCTAGCGAGCAAAAAGGACAACTATACGTACCCTCCATGAACTGGATTTTACTTGCAGGTTGCATAATTGTGGTGCTTATTTTCCAAAAGTCAGTTAACATGGAGGCTGCTTATGGCCTTTCTATCACTGTAGCCATGCTAATGACCACCATCCTGGTTTCCGTATTCCTAATGCGCAAAAAGGTACCAATCTATCTTGTCGGAATTTTCCTTACCGTTTATGGCGTTATAGAACTTACTTTTCTAGCCGGTAACGCAGCTAAAATACTTCATGGAGGGTGGTTCACCCTATTAATGGGCATTTCATTTTTCGCCATAATGTGGGCTTGGTATAATGGTCGCCGTATCAGGAACCGGTACATGAAATTTGTAGACATCGAAGAGTTTTTCCCTTTACTTAAGAACATTAGCACTGATGAATCCATACCAAAATATGCATCCAACCTCGTATACCTTACCAGTGCAAATTTCAACACTGAAATAGAATCATCTGTTATCTATTCTATCATTCAGAAACATCCAAAACGTGCTGATGTATACTGGGTGTTGCACGTGGATGTTACTGACGAGCCCTATACTATGGAATACGAAGTAGACCAAATGATACAGGATAAGCTGATTAGAATAGATTTCCGTCTCGGTTTCCGCGTTGAACAGCGAATTAATGTGCTTTTCAGAAAAGTTGTAGAAGAATTGGTTGAAAGTGGCGAATTTGACATCACTAGTAAATACAAATCTCTTGAAGCACAAAAGATTCCTGGCGACTTTCGTTTCGTAGTAATAGAAAAGATCATATCTAATTCCAACAGCTTACGTTTTATAGAAAGACTAACCATGTCCTGCCATAGAATACTTAAAATGCTTAGTATATCGGAGCGAAGAGGATTTGGTTTGGACTCAAGCTTTGTAACTATCGAGCAGGTGCCACTTATAGTGGATATACCCGAACCGATTCGTTTAATAAGGATAAAATAAATGAGTGTATTAGCTTCGCGATGCACTAAACGGTTGGGCTATTTGCAATGGCAGTCGGGTACTGCTTTAGCTCCTTCTGTAGCACAAATTGCTATTACTAAAGGGTGTGGAAACACGATCTATATCCAGCCGATATAAAATGACGAGATCAATCCAATAAAAAAGGGCGATTTGCATCAGTATTTTTGGGATAGAAATAAACAGAACACTCCCCCCCCTACTAACAAGCCTGAGAGCGCAAGTCCAATGCGACGGGTATTTTGTAGTATAATAGTTGGTGTTAAAAAATTTAATTCAAGGCCCTAGCGGCTTTTAAT
>JANXVH010000013.1 GCA_025351765.1 Pedobacter sp. | reverse complement strand
CTTTATGCTTTTTTACAATTTTTAATACCCATTCCTTTAGGACTTGTGGATCTGCTAATTCAATTGCTTCCTGCACTGGATCTATTTTCTTTGCCTTATTGATTTTTGCAGGTTGTTTTTTGTTGCCTTTCACTATAAATAAAAACAGTGCTGTTTTATGCTGGCAGAAAGGGCTGGGGTCCTCACAGTCGCATTTATGGAAAATTACTGCAGACTTCTCTAAGGTAATATTCACATCGAAGCTTTTATTGAGCACATCTATATAGGATTCGAAATGACCAGGATTAATTTCATCACATTCCCTTATTGCGCATTTTTGTGATTGTTTTATTAATTCTTGGGAGAGAACTGATTTATAATTTTTAATTGTCAAATTCATTGCAACATAATATTCTATTGGAGATATCTGATCACTAAATTGATGTCGTTGGTGTCCAAATATACCAATATCCTAATGACTATTAGATGGCTTTATCCGCTGAATTTTGCATACATGGTGCATGGCTTCGTATATTTTATATCCGTTACAAGGACATCAAAGATTCTGCAATCGTCTTTTAGATATACCAATGATACGGAACGGATATCCAACCGATACGGAACGGATAACCGACGTCCCTACCCAGGCCGAAGCCAGGTACTACCCAGGCCGAAGGCAAGGGTCATAGAAAGCTGCCAAAAAAGCTTTTGAAGCCATTAGGAAAACTATTAATCAGGCCTGGTCACATTGGCTAAATATTTTTTAATACTATACTGTTTAGGCTTCATCCCTATATGATCTTCAAATAACGCAATCTACCTGGCCAGCCATCAGATGGAATAGCATTTTAGCATAATACCGTTATTGCTTTTTTGAGGTGTCCTCTGGAAGTTTTTCATTATCCCTAATGTTGTTTGCCGTACCATCACAACCTACTAATTTAAATTATTTTACAAAAAACCGATCGTTTTGCGAGGCTCAACCGTCAAAGAATAAAAACAACTATAAATGGATAATTTAAAAAACAAAGTAGCCGTGGTATTTGCTGCATCTGGAGAAATTGCGGGAGCAGTTGCCCGGTCATTTGCCCAACATGGTGCAAAGGTGTATGTTACCGCAACTAACCTTATCGCCGTAGATACGTTGGCCAAGGAGATCAATGCTAACGGTGGATCTGCGGAAGCAGGCCAGGTAGATGCATTGAATGAGGTCGAAATTGATAACTATTTGCAAATGGTAATTGCGGAAAACGGACAATTGGATATGGTATTCAATGGTATCGGGAGTTATTACAAAGATGCAGGTAGTGGTACTCCTTCCACGGCAGTCACATTTGAGCAATTTATGAACCCTTTGACAAGAATTTGTGGTTCGCAGTTCCTTACTTCTAGGGTTGCCGCGAAGCATATGATCCAATGCAGATCTGAGGGCACCATCTTACTGTTAACTGCCTCTATGAGTAGGACTAAAACTCCCAATATGGCAGGTTTCGCCTCAGCTTGTGCGGCTATAGAAGGGTTGACCAGGGTGATGGCCGCTGAATTTGGCGGACATGGTATAAAGGCAATTTGCATTTGCTCTGGCGCAATAATGGAAACTGGAAAAATTCAGGGAATGATCAATGATTTTTCGGAATTGGCCAATATATCCCGAGATGAAATGGCTAAGAATTATACCAGATTTGATATCTTAAAATCAGGGCCGACATTGAAACAACTAGGAGAAACAGCAGCTTTTCTTGTTTCGAATAATGGAGTTGTTTTCAATAGTCATATTGTGGATATTGACAACGGCAAACTTAATTTATTATAATATATTTATTAGGATTGTGGTTATTTAAAGTCTGCAACTCGCCTTCTACACTAACATAAAAGACTAAATGGACAAAGAAGAAATACTTAAAAAAGCTATAGCTGGCGATATCAATTCGTTCCAAACACTGTTTGCCGAATTCCAAAACCAATTGAAAACATATCTTTACCGGTTAATGGCTGATCGGAATGAAGTGGATGATTTGACACATGATACTTTTATCAGATCTTTTGATAAGATATCCACTTTTAACCAGGATTCTACGCTCAAGACCTGGGTTTTCAAAATAGCCACTAATCTGGCATACGACCAGTTACGAAAGCTAAAGAGATGGCCGGGTGATGCTCAAGATCAGGGCGCTACGTTAGCCATTAGTTCTTTAGAAATACAACAATCCTTCGGAACCGTTCACCAAACATCTAATGCTGGAGCATATGAAATGAAAGAGCATATTGATTTTTGTTTCAGCTGTATCTCAAAGACTTTACCTATAGAAAATCAGGTTGCACTAATCTTAAAAGATATTTACGATTTTCAAACCAAAGAAATTTGCCTCATTCTGGAAAAAACAGAAGGCGTTGTAAAACATTTGCTGAATCTCTCTAGAGATACATTAACCACTGTTTTTGATAACAGGTGTGCTCTGGTAAACAAAAATGGGGTTTGCGACCAATGCAGTCAATTAAATGGCATTTTCAATCCCAAACAAGACCAGCAAGAAGAGCGAATGAAGCTGGAATTGGTCAAAGAGTCGACTAAATTTAACAGAGCGGAGCTTTTTACCCTAAGAACAAAATTGGTGAAAGCTATTGACCCGCTACATAGTTCAGGGGCGGATTTGCAAGATATTATTATGAGATGCACCAGGACAGCAATCGGTGACGTAGCTGATTTCGCAGATAATCGTCCATCAGTCTAAATTTATATTACAGTTTTTTAAATTATTAATAAATCAAATCATATGAAAAATATTATAACAGCAGTACTGCTATTGGTAACGGCGACTGTTTCTGCGCAGTCAAATCAAGAAGTAAAGGTTCTGGAATTATCTAAAAACATTTTTAAGTGGGATTTGACCAATCAAGTCGACTCGCTTGCTAACGTCTATGATCAAAAGTTTATGGTGGTCAGTGGTACAGGGGACATTCAAAGAAAAGATCAATTTCTTACCACTTTAAGAAGCGGCAACTTTATACACAATAGTATTGATATCGAAGAAAATACAGCGACCGTCGAAAATGGGACAGCCACTGTAGTTGGAAAAGGAAAATTTACGGTCACTATTTCAGGTAATAAAATGTCCTTGCGACTGTCTTATATGGAAGTTTTTATAAAAAAAGCGAAAGGTTGGAAATTGTTGGCGATGCATTTCAGTATTATCCCCAATTAAAGCTATAAAACGATTTATTATTAACCATATCTATGGAAACTACCGACAAGAGCGAATTAACCCCGCCGGAAAAAAT
>JANXVH010000124.1 GCA_025351765.1 Pedobacter sp. | reverse complement strand
ATCAACAGCGGCGTTCCTGGCGCACGTTAGCACAAATGCTGTTTTACCCATTGCGGGTCTTGCCGCAATTATCACTAAATCGGATGGTTGCCAACCGCCAGTTATACGATCCAGATCCGTAAAACCAGAGGGTACACCAGTCAGTCCGTCACTTTTACCTCTCAGTTCTTCCAATGTGGCTAAAGATTGTTTAATGATCTCATCCATTTTTTGGGTGTCCCTGCGCAAGTTGTTTTGAGCAATGTCGAATAAGTTTTTTTCTGCGTGATCTAATAGGTCAAATATGTCAGTCGTGTCTTCGTAAGCACTCTGTATAATCTCAGAAGAGATCCTAATCAATTCCCTTTGTATGTATTTTTGAGATATGATACGTGCATGGTATTCGATGTTTGCGGCAGAAGCTACCCTGTTGGTTAAATTGGTGATGTAATACGCACCACCAACAATTTCAAGTAGTCCGAGTGTTCTTAGTTCTGAGGTAACGGTTAAGATATCTACAGGCTTTGATTTTTGAAATAATCCTTGTATAGCTTCAAAGATTTTTTTGTGGGCTTCGTGATAAAATATATCAGGTTTTAAGATGTCGATAACGGTGGATAATGCATCTTTTTCTAGCATTAGGGCGCCGAGTACGGCTTCTTCCAGATCTATTGCCTGTGGCGGAATTTTACCAAGGGTACTCATGGAGTTAGTCAACCTATTCTTCCTGGCTGTAAAATTTGTCCTGTCTTGTCCCTGTGTTCCGTTCTCGATACTCATAGGAACAAAAATAGTTAAAAATAAAGGCAGGCCTCAAATTCTTTATACACATTCTCTACTCCATTTATGCTCTGTTTTAGTAATCTGCTAAACAATTTAAACTATTTGCTAACAACATTTTGTTAATAAGGGTATTAACAAACTGCGTTAAATTAGCATTACCTAATACCCATAATTTCAACTATTTTTGCGCTTCAATTTTAAAAGATGGAAAATTCCAGAAGGACGCCAAGGCAAAAAGAAAGCAACGAATTTATTTTTGGGATCCGTGCGGTTATAGAGGCAATAAAGGCAGGTAAGGATATTGAAAGCATTTACCTGCAACGCGGGCTAACTGGTGGTACTATGGTGGAGCTTAAAACGCTATTGAAAGAAGTTGAAGCGCCTGTGCACAATGTACCGGTAGAAAAGCTGAATAGGATGACACTAAAAAATCATCAGGGTGTGATTGCCGTAATTTCTTCCATCGCATTTCAAAAAATCGAAGACATCATTCCGTTAATATATGAGAAAGGCGAGACGCCACTGGTGTTGATATTAGATGGCATTACCGATGTAAGAAATATGGGTGCAATAGCCCGTACTGCTGCCTGTGCTGGAGTTCATGCTATAGTAGTTCCCTCCAAGAACTCTGCTCAAATTAATGCCGATGCCATTAAAACTTCTGCCGGGGCACTGTTTACTATACCCGTCTGCAGACACCCTAATCTTCATAAAATTGCGCTGTATCTTCAGGAATGCGGATTGCAAATTGTAGCGTGTACAGAAAAGACAAACGACCTGATTTATGCACCTGATTATACCGCCCCAACAGCAATAGTAATGGGAGCAGAGGATGAGGGGATTTCTAATGAGATTATGCGCATGGCAAATTACCTCGCAAAGATTCCTATGATTGGAGAGATCAGCTCCCTAAATGTTTCCGTATCAGCAGGAGTGATTCTTTATGAGGCAATTAGGCAACGTCAGTCTTAAATATATTTGGTACCATGTTTTGATTTAACATCTGCTACTATCTGCTTAATGCTTTGTTCTGCATTACGCGGGCAGATCAATAATGTATTGTTTGATTCTACTACAATATAATCGTGCAGGTCTTGTAGAATTACCAGCTTTTCTTTAGGGACATTGACCATACAGTTCGAAGAATTGAACATCATGACCTTTTCTGATGGGATAACGGCATTTCCAACGTAGTCGTGCTCTGCAATATCATAGATCGAAGCCCATGTACCCAAATCAGACCATCCGAACTCGGCTGGGAGAACATATACATTGTCAGCCTTTTCCATAATGCCGAAATCGATAGAGATGTTGGTACATTGTTGATAAGCATCTCCGATGAATTCTCTTTCCGAACCTGTATTATAAGAAGAATTACCTTGATAAAATATTTCGTGCATTTCAGGTAAATGTCTTTGAAAGGCCTTATTAATTGATTTTGCAGACCAAATAAAAATGCCCGCATTCCACAGGAAGTCGCCACTTTGAATAAACGATTTGGCCAGTTCTATGTTAGGTTTTTCTGTAAAAATCTTTACTTTGAATATTTGCTGGTCGGTTTTTAAGGTGCTTTCTGTATACTGAATGTAGCCATATCCTGTGTCTGGCCTGCTCGGTTTTATTCCAAGAGTAATTAAACAATCATTTTCTGAAGCGGCTTTAAGCGACTGTTCAATAGCCTCAACAAATGCATCAGGATTGGTAATGGTATGATCTGACGGCGCTACTACAATAGTAGCATTTGGATTGAGCTCAGCAATTTTCATAGATCCATAGGATATACAAGGTGCCGTATTTCTCATGATAGGCTCTGCCAGGATTTGATTGGTGCTGATTCCGGGGAGCTGTTCTTGTATAATGGATGTATAAATCTCGTTGGTTACTATAAAAATATTCTCAGGTGGACAAATCTTCAGAAAGCGATCGTACGTGCTTTGGATTAAAGTTTTGCCAACTCCGAAAAAGTCGATAAACTGTTTTGGATATTCTGTTCTGCTTACCGGCCAGAACCTGCTTCCAACTCCACCAGCCATAATAAGGGCGTAATTATTTTTATTCATATTCGATTGTACTTGTTATATTATACCCTCCTGAAGAAGATCGTGTAAATGCACCATGCCGAAATAACCTTTTTTGTCGGTTATTAGCAGTTGAGTAATGTTATTTTCTTTAATAATCTCCAAGGCTTGCATGGCCAGAACATCTTTGTCTACTCGCTTTGGATCGGCACTCATCAAATCTCCGGCAGTAATGTTCGTCAGGTCTGAATGTTGCTCAAGCATTCTTCTGATGTCGCCATCTGTGATGATTCCCAAAATCTCATCGCCATCTATAACAACAACAGCACCCAAACGGTTTTGACTAATTTCTATAATCACATCCTTAACAGAAGCCATAGGATGAATACTTGGTTTTGCATTTTTTAGGGCAATATCGCCTGCTCTTAGGTATAACTTTTTCCCAAGTGCCCCGCCAGGGTGGAATTTACCAAAATCATCCTCATTGAAATTGCGGGCGTTAAGCAAGCAAATCGCTAATGCATCGCCCATGGCCAGTTGAGCTGCTGTACTGGTTGTAGGAGCAAGATTATGTGGGCACGCTTCCTTTTCTACATAGGTATTTAGGATATAATCAGCCTGAATGGCTAGATCTGAATTCAGATGGCCAACCATTCCAATAATGATATTTCCTGTTTGTTTTAACAGCGGGGTGAGTACCTTTATCTCAGGCGTATTACCGCTCTTAGATAGGCATATTACAATATCGTTTTCGCGGATCATACCCAAATCTCCGTGAACAGCATCTGCAGCATGCATAAAAATAGAAGGAGTACCGGTAGAGTTGAACGTAGCAACTATTTTTTGCGCAATAATTGCGCTTTTGCCAATACCGGTTATAATAACTCTGCCTTTACTGCTTACGATCAGCCTAACTATTTTTTCAAAATCGTCATTAATATTTTGAACCAGCCCAAGAATAGCTTGCGCTTCTAAATTTAAAGTGCTGATGGCGTCCTGTATTATAGATTTTTTACTTTTCAAACAGAATTATTTAGTATATTGATGCTTTGTATTTGTGCAAAATTATGTTATTTTGAAGTAAAAATAGCACTGAATATTTTATACACGAAATGGATGTGAAAAAGTCGTTGTTTGACAACTTACAAACCTTTTTTGGGTTTGATAATTTTAAAGGTGATCAGGAGTCTATTATCACTAATCTCCTCGAAAGAAGGAACGCCTTCGTTATCATGCCAACCGGCGGTGGGAAATCCATTTGCTATCAGTTACCTGCTTTGATGCAAGAAGGAACTGCAATTGTTATATCGCCTTTAATTGCGTTGATGAAAAACCAAGTTGACCAGCTTAGGGCATTTGGCGGAAGCGATAGTATCGCACATTTTTTAAACTCCTCATTAAATAAAAGTGAAATTACTCAGGTTAAAAGTGACCTTCTTTCCGGGCAAACTAAACTACTTTATGTAGCCCCAGAATCACTTTCTAAACAAGAAAATATCGAGTTTTTAAAACTCATCAAAATATCTTTTGTTGCAGTAGACGAAGCGCATTGTATTTCTGAATGGGGGCATGATTTTAGGCCTGAATACCGTAAAATACGACAAGTGATACTAGGTTTAGGCGATAATATACCCATTATTGCCCTTACGGCCACGGCAACTCCTAAGGTCCAGCAGGATATCATTAAGAATCTTCAGATGTCTGACGCTACACTTTTTAAATCTTCATTTAACAGGCCAAATCTGTTTTATGAGATCAGACCGAAAAGAGATGTGATCAAAGAAATTATCCGCTATATCAAACAGAATACTGGAAAATCGGGTATCATTTATTGTTTGAGTCGGAAAAAGGTGGAGGAGGTAGCAGAAATTTTAAGCCTGAACGGAATTAAAGCTTTGCCTTATCATGCTGGCCTTGAACCTAAGATTCGAGCTGATACACAAGATAAATTTTTGATGGAAGATGTAGAAGTGATTGTTGCTACGATTGCTTTCGGCATGGGTATAGATAAGCCTGATGTGCGTTTTGTAATACACCATGATATTCCAAAAAGTATGGAAGGTTACTATCAGGAAACGGGTAGGGCTGGAAGAGACGGAGGAGAAGGTGTTTGCATTGCTTTTTATGCGCAAAAAGATGTAGATAAACTTGCCAAGTTTATGAAGGACAAGCCTGTTGCTGAACGAGAAATTGGCACCCAAATATTAAAAGAAGTAATTGATTATGCTGAATCTGCAGTTTGCCGACGGAAGCAGATCCTTCATTATTTTGGAGAAAATTTCAATGAAACAGGTTGCAATTGTATGTGCGACAACTGTAAAAAGCCTAAACAACAATTTGAAGCTGAAAACTCTTTACTGGTATTATTGAAACTGATCAAGAAAGTAGGAGAGAAGTTTGATGATGTTCACATAATAAATGTTATAATGGGATCTGAAACTGCTCAAACTATCGCTTATGAGCACAGTAAGCTGCCTGAATTTGGTATTGGTGTAGTTGAAGGAGAAAATCACTGGAAATCTCTGATTAGACAGGCAGTACTTAATAACTTCTTATCGAAAGACATTGATAATTATGGATTGCTGGCGCTAACCAATTCTGGGCTCAATTTTATCCAAAATCCATATAATCTTAAATTCTTCTTGAATGAACCGATAGAAAGTGCAGCTGACGATGACGAAGATGATGTAAAGCATGGTTCAGGAACCTTGGATACCCAATTGCTTCAGTTGCTTAAAGATTTGCGGAAAAAAATAGCAAAACAAAAGAATGTGCCACCTTTTGTAGTTTTTCAAGATCCATCGCTGGAGGAAATGTGCACACATTACCCAATCAGTATGGAAGAACTGAAGCAAATTTCAGGTGTTGGGAATGGTAAAGCAACGAAGTTTGGCGGACCATTCCTGGAGTTGATTAAAAAATATGTGGAGGACAATGATATTGAGCGCCCAATCGACCTGATCATTAAAACACAGGCAAATAAATCACAGCTTAAGGTATCTATTATCCAAAACATTGACCGTAAAATAGGTTTGGAAGATATTGCTAAATCTAAAGGCATAACTTATGACGATATTCTTAAAGAAGTAGAAGCAATTGTCAATTCGGGAACAAAACTTAACCTTACTTATTTCGTAGATGAGCTGATTGATGAGGATCGTCAGTATGAAGTGTTTGATTATTTTCAATCGGCCGAAAACGATTCTATAGACGAAGCACTAAAGGAGTTGGGTGAAACTGACTATTCCAGAGAAGAGATCCAATTGATGCGCATTAAATTCATGTCGGAACTTGGTAACTAACTACATATCATGATTAATTTTCCATTAAATAAATTAAAAAACCTGCAGTCCAACAATTTTTTTTTAATGGCTGGACCCTGTGCCATAGAAGGAGAAGACATTGCAATGCGTATTGCAGAAAAAATAGTAACCATTACTGATAAATTGTCAATTCCCTGTATTTTTAAAGGTTCTTACAGAAAAGCAAACCGTTCCAAAGGCAGTTCTTTTTGCGGTATTGGAGACGAAAAGGCATTAAAAATATTGGAAAAGATTAGAAGCACGTTTGATGTGCCAACGGTAACCGATATTCATGCCCATGAAGAGGCTGCTATGGCGGCAGCTTATGTTGATGTGTTGCAGATTCCCGCTTTTTTATGCAGACAAACTGATCTTTTGATTGCAGCAGCACAAACAGGAAAAGTGGTGAATGTGAAAAAAGGTCAGTTTCTTTCTGCTGGGTCTATGAAATTTGCAGTAGAAAAGATCTTGGAAGCCGGCAATAATAAAGTGATCCTTACCGACCGTGGAAATACATTTGGTTACCAAGATCTTATTGTTGATTATCGTGGCTTACCTGAAATGCAAAGTTTTGGAGTTCCTGTGGTAATGGATTGTACACATTCTTTACAGCAGCCAAATCAAAGTAGTGGTGTTACCGGTGGCAAACCTGAATTGATTGGAACCATCGCTAAGGCAGCTATAGCTGTTGGAGCAGACGGTCTATTTATTGAAACACATCCTGATCCCGCAAACGCAAAATCTGACGGTGCCAATATGTTGCACCTTGATCTTTTGGAAGAGCTATTAGTTAAGTTGATTAGAATAAGAGCAGCTGTTGTTTAGATTTTAGTAATTACAAAAGAAGTTCTCCTGTTTTTTCTTCTGCCTTCTTCAGTTTGGTTCTCAGCTATAGGCTTTTGCTTTCCATATCCTTTGTAACTCAGCTTTTCTGCATCTATTTTGCTTGCAATGAGATAGTCGTATACCGACTTTGCTCTGTTGAAAGATAGTTTTTCATTAGCGATGTCATTTCCAACGTTATCTGTATGCCCTTGTATTTCAATTGAAATCTTAGGATTGCTTTTCAGTAACTCAAGAAGTTGTTTAAGCTCGGTTAACGATTCCGGCAGCAAAGTGAATTCATTGGTATTAAAAAAAATGTTCTTTAATACCACATTGCCACCTGTTTTTAACTTTAACAGTTCTATGTTTACTTCAAAAGGTTTCAGCGAATTGGCGGTAGTTAGGTTAAAATTTTCCGAGTAGAACAAGTAACCCTCAGCATTTACAATAAATGCGTATCTGGTTCCCATGGGCATTACAGCTAGAAATGCGCCATTTTGCGCTGAGGTATAGTCGTTGTAAACGACGGTGCCTTTTTTTAAATCTACAATTTGAATTTCAGCAGCTAATAACGCTCCAGTTTCTTTGTCTTTTATGGTACCCTTAACATAGGTAACGGGGTTAGGCTTTTTATCTTCTGGCATTATGAACCGATAGATATCCATATCACCATATCCACCTTTTAAATCAGAAGAAAATAATCCTTCGGCTCCATCCGCACTTACGATAAGTCCTGTCTCTTCGTTAAAAGTATTAATTGGATAGCCAAGGTTCTGTGGTGGAATAATGAACTGGCCTTTTTCATTCATTCTACTAAGAAATATGTCTTTATTTCCCAATCCTGGCCATCCATTAGATGAGAAATATAGTGTTTTTCCATCTGGGTGAATAAATGGCGTATTTTCATCATAAGGCGTATTGATCTGTGGGCCCAGGTTTACAGCTGTACTCCAATACCCGTCGCTTTGCAAAGTGCTTTTCCAGATGTCGTAACTTCCTAATCCGCCTGGTCTATTGCTGACAAAATAAAGGGTGCTGCCATCAGGACTAATAGAAGGTTGAGACTCCCAGTATTCCGAATTTATTTTGTTTCCAAGATTAAATGGCTCTCCCCAGGTATTGCCTTCTTTGTGACTCAGGTATATATCACAGCGACCAATACCGTCGGGTCTGCCACAACCTGTAAAGAACAGATAATTGCCGTCTGGTGATATTGATTGCGCTCCCTCATTAAAGTTTGGTGTATTTATTTTTGCACTCAATGGAATAGGGATCGACCATCTTTCCCCTTCCTTTTCAGACAGGAAAAAATCTTCATTGTTATCCGTATTCCTGCTAAAAATCAGTTGCTTACCGTCAGCAGTTATTGCGGGGAAGTAATCACGGTGTACGGAGTTTATTTCCTGTCCCATGTTAATAGGTTGATAAATTACAGGCTTTTTTACAGCCTCAATAGCAAAAGCACAGTCCTTTAAATATTTATTAGCTCCAGAGATGAAATCTTTATCACTACCCTTATAATCTGCAATAAACATGGTAAAGTGATGGAAGGCATTACTGTAATCGCCTGTGTTAAGTTCCGCCTCTCCCAGACAGTAATAGACGCGGCCACCAATAATATTTCCAATTGAGAGGGCGCTTTTATAAGCGGATTTTGCATCATTAAATTCCTTAAGCCTCCGGTTTACATCCCCCAATTGGATAAAAGCATATTGAAATGAAGGATCGGTATTTACAGCTTCCTTAAGCGCTATTTTTGCAAGATCGAAATTATCACTTTTAAGGTATGATTGGGCTTTGTTGAAACTTGTTTGTGCTTTTTTAACTGTAGTTGTTTGGGCATTTAAGCTCAAAGAGGATATAAAAAAGAAGAAGAAGATTTGCCACTTTTTCATGCATGCCAGCTTAACCTAAGATTAAATCTACCATAAAAACATGAAAAATCTAAGGTATGTTTAAAAATTTATGGGTTTGCAGGGAAATTTCCCATTTTGGATTAGCCATTACATATTCTATAATCAATGGTGTGATCTCTTTATATTTAGACCACTCGGGTTGGAGGTAAAGCTTACACGAAGGTGAAACTGTAGCAGCATATTCTTCCGCCCACTTAAAATCGCTTTTATTGAAAACGATAACTTTAAGTTCATTTGCAAAAGGAGTGATGTCTGGCCGCGGAGCTTTAAATTTTTTTGGAGATAGACAGATCCAATCCCATTCTCCTGAAAGGGGATAAGCCCCTGAGGTTTCAATAAATGTTAAGATATTGCGTTCGTGCAGTTTTTTAGTAAGGTAATCCATATTATAGATTAGCGGCTCACCCCCGGTTATTACAACCGCCTTGCCCGGAAAACTGTCGGCTTTTAAAGCGATATCGTCTGCCAGTGTTAGCGGATGAAGTTCTGCATCCCAGCTCTCTTTAACGTCACACCAGTGACAACCCACATCGCAACCGCCCAAACGAATAAAGTACGCCGCTTTGCCAGTGTTAAATCCTTCTCCCTGTATGGTGTAAAATTCTTCCATTAAAGGAAGTAAAGTGCCGTCTTCTGGTATCTGATGTGCCATATTTAAGGCCGCAAATGTAATAAAATATTATAAGCATTGTCCAAACTCCGTATATTGAACCGGATTAATGACCAATAAATGAAAATCTACACCCCTTAATTTTATATTACGCTTTGAACTGGATTAAAGTCAATGAAGAATTACCTGAACACAACTTTATTAAGGAAATTAAAGTTGAGGGTAAAAAGCTTTGCCTTATTAAAGAGGAAGATAACTTTTACGTAGTTCAAAACACTTGTCCCCATGCTGGTGGAATACTTAGCGGAGGCTGGTGCAGTAACGGGCATATTATTTGTCCAATACACCGGTGGGAATATAATCTTGAAAATGGAAGAGGTGCTGCTGGTCAAGGTGATTACATTAACATCTATCCTGTAGAAAAAAGAGCCGACGGATTATACATCGGTTTAAATGAAAGTTTCTGGAAAAAGCTGTGGAGTTAACCGCTGTTTCTAATAGATCTCGCCTTTAGCAGATGCCATCGTATTCTTTAATAAACCAACAATAGTCATTAATCCAACGCCGCCAGGTACCGGTGTAATCCATGAAGCCTTTTCGGATACCGAATCAAAATCTACGTCACCAAATAGTTTATAGCCTGATTTGGTTTGATCAGAAGTTTCTCGGTTCATACCCACATCAATCACAACTGCGCCCTGCTTAACCATATCTGCAGTGATAAAATTCTTTTTACCGATAGCTGCGATGACGATATCTGCCTGTAAGATCATTTCTTTTAGATTTACAGTTCTGCTATGGGTTAAAGTAACCGTACAGTTGCCGGGATTGGCATTGCGCGCCATTAGGATGCTCATTGGACTTCCTACAATATTACTTCTACCCACTACAACACAATGCTTACCCGCAGTTTCAATTTCATAAGCCTTCAGCATCATCATAATGCCGTAGGGTGTAGCCGGTATAAAACAAGGTAAATTGCGCATCATGCGTCCCAAATTAACGGGGTGGAAACCGTCAACATCTTTACGATGATCAATAGTTTCTGTTACTTTTTCAGGATCAATATGCTTAGGTAGGGGAAGTTGTACTATAAGACCGTCAACCGTAACGTCTTCATTAATTTCTTTTATTTTTTTAAGTAGTTCTGCTTCTGTTACATTAAGATCGTAACGGATCAGTGAAGATTTGAATCCCACTTTTTCACAGTTCTTCATTTTACTGGCTACATAAGTTTCACTACCGCCATCGTTGCCAACGAGTATAGCTATAAGGTGTGGTTTCCTTCCTATATCTGAGAGAAATGCGGCCGCTTCTTGGGCAATTTCCAGTTTTACTTTTTCTGATACGTATTTTCCGTCGAGTAACTGCATTACTAATCTAATTTTAAAACTGCCATAAACGCGGTTTGCGGAATTTCCACATTACCTACCTGACGCATTCTTTTCTTACCTTCTTTCTGTTTTTCCAGCAACTTACGTTTACGAGAAATATCACCACCATAACATTTAGCGGTAACATCTTTACGTAAAGCGCTAAGCGTTTCGCGTGCTATAACTTTTGCGCCTATAGAAGCCTGTATCTTAATCTCAAACTGCTGACGAGGAATCAGTTCTCTCAGTTTTTCACAGATTTTCTTTCCAAAGTCGTAGGCATTACTGCGGTGAATCAACGAAGATAAAGCATCAACAGGTTCCTCATTTAACAGCATATCTAATCTTACCAAGTCTGATTTACGATAACCGATCTGGTGATAGTCAAAAGAGGCATAGCCTTTAGAAATTGTTTTCAGCTTATCGTAAAAATCGAAAACAATTTCCCCCATAGGCATCTCAAAAACAAGCTCTACACGGTTTGAAGTCAAGTAAGACTGATTGGCAATAATCCCTCTTTTTTGAATACAAAGTGACATTACCGGGCCTACAAATTCAGCTTTAGTGATAATATTTGCGCGGATAAAAGGCTCTTCAACAGAATCAAGCTTACTTGGGTCGGGTAAATCTGATGGATTATTTACTATTACTTCTGCACCCTTTGTAGTTCTTGCAATATAAGATACGTTAGGTACTGTAGTGATAACCGTCATGTCAAATTCACGCTCAAGACGTTCCTGGACAATCTCCATGTGCAACATACCAAGAAACCCGCATCGAAAACCGAAACCTAGTGCTGCAGAGCTTTCAGGTTCAAATACAATCGAAGCATCATTTAGCTGTAGTTTGTGCATTGCTTCACGCAATTCTTCAAACTCGTCTGTCTCTACAGGGTAAATCCCTGCAAAAACCATAGGTTTAACCTCTTCAAAACCTTGAATAGATTCTAATGATGGCCTGTCAACTGTCGTTATTGTATCTCCAACCTTTACTTCGCGGGCCTCTTTAAT
This sequence comes from Pedobacter sp., assembly GCA_025351765.1. Lineage (GTDB taxonomy): Bacteria > Bacteroidota > Bacteroidia > Sphingobacteriales > Sphingobacteriaceae > Pedobacter. The sequence goes on along the minus strand of JANXVH010000124.1, from coordinate 5,308 downwards.
CCCAGATATGATATAACCAACATCACCAGTTTTAACTACAGTGCGGGGAGCCATGTCCAGTTTTAAAATACCTACTTCATCAGCAATGTACTGTTTACCTGTATTTATAAATTTAACTTTATCACCTTTCTTAATTTCACCATTGACTACTTTGAAATAAGCAATAATACCTCTAAAAGGATTAAATACTGAATCAAAAATCAGTGCTTGCAGCGGTGCCTCTGGGTTACCAACTGGCGCTGGAACACGATCTACAATAGCTTGAATAATTTCCGGCACACCCAAGCCGGTTTTGCCAGATGCCGGAATAATATCCTCACGTTTGCAGCCTATAAGATCAACTATCTGATCCTTAACTTCCTCTGGCATAGCTCCCGGCAAATCCATTTTATTTAAAATAGGGATGATTTCCAGGTCGTGCTCCAGAGCCAGGTAAAGATTAGAAATAGTCTGTGCCTGTATTCCTTGAGAGGCATCAACGATCAAAAGCGCACCTTCACAGGCGGCAATAGAGCGAGATACTTCGTAAGAAAAATCTACGTGCCCCGGTGTATCTATAAGATTAAAATTGTATTCAATTTCACCAACCATGTAGTTCATTTGTATGGCATGGCTTTTTATTGTAATCCCACGCTCGCGCTCCAAATCCATATTGTCAAGAAGCTGAGCCTGCGCTTCGCGATGACTAATGGTTTTGGTGTATTCTAATAAACGGTCGGCTAAAGTGCTCTTTCCGTGGTCAATATGTGCAATTATGCAAAAATTACGTATGTGCTTCATCAGTGGGGCAAAGATAGGATTTTGGAGGAACTATTCGGCACTGTTGGCCAGTTCTATTAAATTTTTAACAGTGGTGGCATTCGTAATTTCAATAGCAAACTCGTCCCTACCTTCACCCATATTCAATTTGGCATTTTTATATTTCATTTTGCCAGCGATAGTAGACCTTGCTGAGCCGTGAAATTCTTTAACACCCGTTTCAGCTATTATTTTGGTGATATTTTCTATTGAAATTCCAGAACCAGGCATAATGCTGATCCGGGTACCAGCTTTTTCCACCAGTGAAGATAACCTTGAAATACCTTTTATAGCGTTGTTTTCTCCGCCAGAAGTTAGGATTCTGGAAAAGCCGAGAGAGATTATCTGTTCAAGGGCTTTAAACTGATCATTGCACATGTCAAATGCGCGGTGAAAGGTTACTTGCATTGGCTTAGCCAGCTTCATTAGTTCTGCACACCTCTTTATATCTATATCCCCTTTATCTGTTAATATGCCAAATACAACACCATCGCATCTTAGTTTTCTGCATGCAATTATGTCTGCCTTCATCACATCGAATTCAAGATCAGTATATAAGAAATCACCGCCACGCGGCCGGATAATTGGGTAAACTTCAATCTTAAGCATCAACTTTGCTAATTTAATTTGTGCAAAGCTGGGCGTTGTTCCACCTTCTAAAAGATTATCACAAAGCTCAACACGTATGGCGCCACCCCGTTCTGCTTCAATAGCAGAACTCAATGAGTTGGCGCAAACTTCCATCTGAACCATACGTAGTTATTTATAGAAGCTTTTACCAGGAATTAGCAAATCGTTTTTTTCAGCAGTGCATACTGCATAGCTAAATCCGGTTTGTATTGCATAAGCACCATACTCGCCCTTTTTATTCAGCGCAAGGAAGCCAACTTGTATCTTCTTTGCAATTTCTGGTTTCTTTTTTATGATCCTCATTACCGCTTCTTTGCAGGCTTCCTCGGGTGAGAATCCTTGCCTCATTAATTCCACAACCAGAAAGCTACCCACGTTACGGATCACTTCTTCACCAACACCCGTAGATGTGGCACCGCCTATCTCATTATCTAAATATAAACCCGCACCGATAATTGGACTGTCGCCTACCCGTCCACGCAACTTATAAGCCATTCCACTTGTGGTACAAGCTCCGGATAGGTTCCCTTTAATGTCAATCGCCAGCATACCAATTGTATCATGGTTATATTGATTGCCTGGTAATTTTGTTGGTGCAGCCTTGTCATACAATTTGTTTTCAACATTCATTACCGGAGCATATTTAGCTGTTTTAAGCCATTCCTTCCAAGCAGCTTCACTTTCTTTAGTTAGTAAATTTTCTTTTTTGAATCCGTTTTCCAATGCAAATTGCAACGCTCCGTCGCCAACCAACATTACATGAGGAGTTTTTTCCATAACCATTCTAGCAACTGATATGGGGTGTACAATGTGCTCTAATCCCGCCACAGCGCCACAGTTACCAAACTCATCCATAATACACGCATCCAGTGTAACGTGACCATCCCGATCCGGTAAACCGCCATACCCAACGGTCTGTATTGAAGGATCTGCTTCGGGTACATGAACACCTTCTTCAACCGCATCCAATGCTCTTCCGCCTTTCTCCAAGACCTTCCAGGCAGCTTTATTAGCCGGAATGCCAAAATCCCAGGTAGATATCACTATAGGTTTCCCAATTATAGACAAAGGGTTTGAAGCGACCATAGCAGTAGCGCTCGATTTATCAACAGCAAGAGCAACTGCTGAAAGTGCACTTGCCTTTATAAATTTTCTGCGGTCTAGCATAATAAGTTAACGGTTATATAATTTCAAATTTATCGGCATCCCTTAAAAAAGGGAAACTTCTTCTCGTTTTAACCAGTTCCTCATAGTGGATGCTAAAGGTATAAAGGTCTTCATCCTCTGGTTTGTAATAAACTGTTTTACCCATTGGATCTATACATTGCGAATGGCCGCTATGGTAAACTTCCTTACCATCATGTCCAACTCTGTTCACACCTATTACGTAGCTTTGGTTTTCTATAGCCCTTGCAGGGATCAAGGCATTCCAATGAGAAGATCTTTTATCTGGCCAGCTGGCAATTAAGAGTAAGATGTCATATTCTTCATCCTTATTTCGCAACCATACCGGGAACCTCAGGTCATAGCAAATCGACAAGCGGATCTTCCAGCCTTTTAGTTCAACAATAACCTTGTCCAATCCGGCGGTATAGTTCTTATCTTCATCTCCCAGGCCAAACAAGTGCCTTTTGTTATAGTAGCTGTATGATCCATCTGGAAGCATCCAAATCAACCGGTTAAAGTAATGGCCGTCTTCCTTTATAATAATGCTTCCCGTTATTACACATTCATATTTATGAGCAATCTGGCTCATCCACTGCATAGTTTTGCCATCGGTTTCTTCAGCAAGCGCTTCGGCATTCATGCTAAACCCGGTAGAAAACATTTCTGGAAGAATGATCAGATCTGTTTTTTCTTTTATGCCCATTGATAACCTTAACGCAAGGTTCTGGAGGTTTTTATCAATGTTCTCCCAAAATAAGTAGGCCTGGAAAATGGTTATTTTTAGGTTTGGAATATTCAGGTAATGTGGCTGTTCCATATGTAAATTTGAGGGGGTGTAAATTATAACTTCATGAGCCTGTTAACGGCTTCATTTAAAGTGCTTTCTTTTTTAGCAAAGCAAAAGCGAAGTACTTTATAATCCGTATTTCTAATATAAAAAGCGGAAACGGGAATACTTGCTACACCAAAATCCTCCACCAGTTTTATAGCCATTTCCTTATCATTTGTATCGGCAATATCTGCATAGGTAACACATTGAAAATAGGAACCATTACAAGGTAATAATTTAAATTTGGTTTCTAAAAGCATCCCCCTAAACGCATCTCTTTTCTGCTGGAAAAAAGAAGAAAGGTCGTCGTACTTAGATGAGTCGGAAATATAATTAGCGATACCTAACTGCATAGGTGTATTAACGCTGAAAACGTTAAATTGGTGTACTTTCCTAAACTCTTTCATCAGATAATCCGGCGCCATGCAATAACCAAGCTTCCAGCCGGTGGTATGAAGCAGTTTACCAAATGATGCAACAACAAAACTTCGTTCTTTCAATTCCGGATAGCTTGCCATACTCAGGTGCTTTTGCCCATCGTAAACAATATGTTCGTAAACTTCATCACTCAGGATCAGTACATCTGTACCTTTAACAAGCTTGGTAAGTGCTGTTATGTCACTTTCTGTCAACATTCTGCCCGTAGGGTTCTGCGGACTATTCAGAATGATCATTTTAGTTCGAGCAGAGAATAGCTTTTTTACCAGTTCCCAGTCTATGTCGTAATTTGGAGGTATAAGCTCATAAGATTTTACCAAACCACCCAGTAATTTTATAGTAGGGGCATAGCTGTCGTATGCAGGTTCAAATATGATCACCTCATCGCCGGCGTTGATTACTGCTGCAAGTGCAGTAAATATAGCCTGGCTACCTCCGGCGGTAATAGTAATCTCACTTTCCGGATGGTATATAGCGCCGTAAAGATTTTCTGTTTTTCTGGTAATTACTTCGCGTAGTTCTACCGTTCCTGCCATAGGGGCATATTGGTTAGCACCATTTTTCATGGCTGCTGTTACCCTATTTACAAGTTCAGGATCACAGTCAAAATCAGGAAATCCCTGAGAAAGATTAATCGCTTTGTGCGCAGCAGCAAGCTTTGACATTACTGTAAAAATGGTGGTAGCTATTCCCGGAAGTTTGGATTGAATTGGTATCATGCGGAGCGAAAATAGAAATATATTTCTCCCCTTATATCAGAATAATTTAATAATTTCAACCTGCTATGAGTTTTAAATCAAAAGAGAGCAGATTACTGCTGATCCTAGGGTCGTTTTTTGTTGCCAACGCCATTCTTTCAGAATTTATAGGCGTAAAAATATTCTCTGTAGAAGGTACGCTGGGCATCAAACACTTTGATATTAATTTGCTGGGCGTTCCAAACTTATCATTTAACATGTCTGCAGGTGTGCTTACCTGGCCAATCATATTCATTATGACAGATATCATTAATGAATATTTTGGTGTAAAACAGGTACGTTTTCTTTCTATCCTAACGGCAATTTTAATTTCTTACGCTTTTATTATAGTTGGTTCAGCTATGCGGTTAACCCCCTCAGATTTTTGGATTACACAGACCATAAATGGCAGCAAGCTGGACATGAACAATGCATTCGCTGGAATTTTTGGGCAGGGGATGTGGATCATAGTCGGTTCCATCATTGCATTCCTTGTAGGCCAAATTGCAGATGTATTGATTTTTCATAAGATAAAGAAGATAACGGGTGATAGGGCTTTGTGGCTTCGTTCAACCGGTTCTACACTGGTGTCTCAATTAATAGATAGTTTTGTGGTTATTTTTATCGCATTTTACCTCAACCCTCAGTACCACTGGAGTTGGCAAATGGTTGCGGCAATAGGACTAGTTAACTACGCCTATAAGTTTGT
>JANXVH010000009.1 GCA_025351765.1 Pedobacter sp. | reverse complement strand
CGGCGGGGTTTGTTTTCTGATTGCTCCATATTGAAATTTCTATGAAGCCAAATTTATAACAGGTGCCAAAGCAAGTCAATATGTGCCGTATTGCGAGCTTACGTTTATTCCAGAATATTATCATTAGCACCTACAGTGTTTCTAGGGGGTTTGGTGCAGGTAAGTAGGTACATTGTAGCACTCAGCATACCCCTTACCGCACCAAATGCCCTATTTACCTGCTCCAAACCCGCTATTAGTGCTACAGAAGAACCGTGCGCGTCATGCTGTTGATTCTTCTTACAGGCACCTGTGATAGAGCGGATGATTGATGCTTTGAGTTCGACCTTTGCATTTCCTATGGCCTGTTCGGTACTATTGTTGTTGGAGGGTACCTCATAGTGGTAAAGAAATGTAAACATGCATAGCTTGTGTTTCAGGATTCTTTTCTGAAATGTAATTACTTCAAGGTGGCCGGGGGTTTTCCATATCATCAGGCTTGATTGATTGTTTTTTTGAGTTCAATTGCCTGCATCGTCATCTCCCTGAATTGTGCTGTTATGGGCACTGGTATTTTTCTTTGAAAAAATTTAACTCCATAAGCACATGTGCAGTGTAGATCTGATGTCCGGCGGCAGCATCTGATACATTGCTGCCCCGCAGTAAGCGGATGATATCTAACCACGAGAGTTGAAGAAGATTTAAGGTTTATCTCACTGTTTAACAATTGTTTACTAGGTGAAAGAATGGAACAAATCAAATGTGTTTGACTTGTTCCAAGGTGTGATCCCGCTGGTACAAAATTCGAACCGTTTACTGGAAGATTTGAAGTTGCTTTCCGAAGTTTTAATGCCTTGAATGATCTGCTTACAAAATGTGGTCAGATCTTAATGATTGTTGCCTATAACCTGCGCAGACTGATGAACATTATTGACGTGAACGAGTTTAAAAAGCACCTAAGTACTTTGCTTACTGTTTTTCTGCAAAACAGCACAATAAACGGCTTCAAAAACACTCATGTAAGGATTATTGAATCTGCAAGTCCCTAAATCGAACTATAGAAATCAAGCGGCTTAAACAGCAACTATAAACTTCCTATTTTTGTACATTTGATTATAAAACATAGTTTTCAGACTGACGTTGGTGGCAGGGCTATCAACAGACTACACCAACACAACAAAATAGCAATCGACAGAATTTGAATGAAAGAAATTAGCGTAAGACAAATTAAAGAACCTGATTTTTCAGACGGTTTTAGCATTCGGGACATCGGCGCTTTGCTTTCAGAAAAAGATATGGTGCAAGAACTGCACAGACACAACTTCTTTTTCGTTTTATTTTTAGAAAAAGGAAACGGGGAACATAGTATTGATTTTATCAATTACCCTGTTAACGACTATTCTGTTTTCTTTATGCGACCTGGGCAAGTGCATCAACTCACGCTAAAACAAGGTAGCAATGGTTATTTAATGCAATTTAACCGTGAATTTTACACACCAAAAGAAGAGCCTGTTAATTTCGTTTTACGAAAAGTAAGCTATAAAAATTACTGCCCACTTTCTGGCGAAAAGTTCAGCAAATTATTATCAAAGTTGTCTTTCATTTTTGAAGAATATACCCAAAAACAAGACCGCTACAAGGAAGTTATTACGGCAAGTTTGGAAATCCTTTTTATTGAATTGGTAAGACAAAGTAAAAACCCGAAAGAAATTAAAAATGATGGCACTAAATATTCCCAAAATCAATTGGAAGAATTATTAGAACGATTGCAAAAGCATATTGTAACGCATAAACAAGTAATAAAATATGCCGAAATGATGCACCTCACTACATTTCAACTCAACAAAATAACCAAAGAAACTACTGGTAAAACCTGCTCACAACTCATCAACGAGCAAATTGTACTTGAAGCAAAAAGAAACCTTTTGGCTACCACCAATCAAATAAATCAAATTGCTTTCGATTTAGGTTTTGAAGACCCTTCATATTTTATTCGTTTTTTTAAAAAACACGCCAACTTCTCTCCCGAAGCATTCAGAAAGAACTTTAAATAAGTACAATTCGATTTCATTTTTGTCCTATCATACCCAATTGCACTAAAATAACTTTGCAGAATAAATAAAAATATTCAGCAATATGAAAATAGTAATTGTAGGTGCATCGGGCACTATGGGACAGTATTTGGCGGATGTGCTCGAAAATGAAAATTACGAAGTAATTAAAGCCAGTCGTTCTTCAGAAGAGATACAGGTTGATACAACATCTACCCAATCAATAGAAGAAATGTTTGCTAAGATAGGGGCTTTTGATGCCTTGATTTCTACCGCAGGGGAAACTTTTGTGGGAACTTGGAAAAATTTGAACGACAAAACTTTCAAAAAAGGAATAGAAGGAAAAATGATGGGGCAAATTAATTTGGTGCTAATTGGTCAGCATTACATCAATCCAAAAGGGTCGTTTACATTGATTACGGGAGCATTAACACACGAACCGCAGATTAATTTCGCCAATGCATCTGCAGCAAACGGGGCAGTAGAGGGTTTTGTTAGAGCTGCTGCAATTGAATTGCAAAATGGTATCCGTATCAATGCAGTTAGCCCAACAGTAATTGAAAATTCACCACATTATTTCCCTTATTTCCCTGGAGAAATTCCAACAACGATGAAGCAATTGGAATTTGGCTTTAAGAAAAGTTTGTTTGGTGCTGTAACAGGACATATTATCAAACCATAAAATTATCGAAATGAATACTAAAAGTAAAATCATCCAATCCATCAAAATTTGGGTGGTAATTTATCCTTCTATAACGTTTTTTTATGTATTATTTGGTAGTTATTTAGCTGAAATTCCATTGTATTTAAGGACGCTAATCTTAACATTGATATTAGTGCCTTGGATGGTATTTGTGGGATTACCATTTTTACATCTTTTGCTGAAAAATGTCTCTAATAATGACAAATTTTAACCGAATAATTTTTATTAAGCAAAGCGGAATTCTTGCAACAGCCTTTGCATGGCCATTCAATTTTAACTCATTTATAGAAAATAAAGGAATGAACGACAGCAAACAATTTGATGTAGTTATTATAGGTGGCAGTTATGCCGGACTTGCCACAGCAATGGCATTGGGCAGGGCATTAAGAAATGTGCTTGTCATCGACAATAGAAAGCCCTGTAACAGACAAACACCGCATTCACATAATTTTTTAACGCAGGATGGTAAGACACCTAAAGAAATTTCAACACTTGCAAAGCAACAAGTGCTAGCATACGATACAATCACATTTTTTGATGGTATTGCTACAAAGGGCTTAAAAACCAGAAGCGGCTTCGAAATTCACACTGAAACGGGTGACAAATTTTTGGCAACTAAATTAGTTTTCGCCACTGGAATTAAAGATGTAATGCCCGAAATAGTTAGGTTTTCTGAATGTTGGGGTATTTCTGTTTTACATTGTCCATATTGCCACGGTTACGAAGTGAAAAATGAAATAACTGGCATTTTAGGTAATGGCGAATATGGATTTGAATTTTCAAAATTGATATCGAATTGGACAAAAGAATTGACACTTTTCACCAACGGAGACTCAACGCTGACCAGCGAACAAAAATCTGAACTTGAAAAGCATTCTATTGAAATAGTAGAAAAAGAAATTAAAGAGTTGGAACACCTAAATGGACAGCTCAAAAACATCATTTTTAAAGATGGTTCAAAGCAAATAGTTAAAGCCATTTACACACGACTTCCTTTTGAGCAAAATTGTGCTATTATTGAACAATTGGGGTGTGAATTAACCGAAGATGGATATATAAAAATTGATGCTTTTCAAAAAACAACTACAAGAGATGTGTGCGCTTGCGGCGATAATACAACACGAATGCGTTCAGTTGCAAATGCAGTGGCAATGGGGACATTAACGGGCATGACGGTAAATAAAGAATTGGTTGATGAGCGGTTTTAAGTGTCGATTTTTATAGACAGACAAAAGCCCAACCGCTAACAGGGTATTGGCAAAAGCAAGTCTGAAGTGCAAACTTCGGCTTTTCCGCTTTTATTAAACTTTTGTACATTTACTGAAGTGTCCTATAGCCCTGCTTTCGCCAAGCCCTAAACCGTCAGCGTAATTTTAGATTGAATCGAAGGAGGTGATTGCAAACAAAAACCTTGCTGTCATGGATTATGTGACTACTCCCTAAGAGCCTATAAGAATATCAATGAAAATCGTTCGCAAGTGTTTCGCAACTTGCGAACGATTGTGACCTCGCAGGGATTCGAACCCTGGACCCACTGATTAAGAGTCAGTTGCTCTACCAACTGAGCTACGAAGTCATTTATCAGTGTAAAATTAAACCCTGCAATCTTTAGTCGTACAGGGCTTTGTGATCACGCTGGGACGTGAACTTCGTTCAATTTTCAGCATTTAAGGAGTATCTGGAAGATTTTTAAAAAGTGACTCACCGAGTCACTCACCTTTTTGTCTGTATTTTATAGTTGCAATTGCTGTTTATAAAGATAGATAAATTTCGGCAAAAGTAATTGAAAAAATCAAAAAAGTTATGAGAGGGATGTTGGTTTGAGCACCGCTACCTACCCTTTATAGGGCAAGGTCTTTAAAACAGATTTTTGCCTCATTTGAAAAACTTGGCATCATCAGGCCGTGCCGAAGGCGACCGCATTAAAAAAATAGCGAGGAAATGTAATTTCCGTAAAATTATGTTACAATGAGGGCTGTCGGTATTTCCGATAGCCTTTTTTATTTTATATAAGGTGTATTATTTCGGAATCAAGTAGCAGAAAAGCTAAACTTCAACAGCTAATAAATTCATTCAATTGGGCAAAAACTTATTCGCTTTAAATAGGCCATCAATTTTAGTTTTACACAGCACACTTCCCCTCATTAGCAGACTTAAAGGTCGCTAGCTATTGCCAACGACCTCATTTAGAAATTCAATAACCTCTGACCAATTAAATTATTAGAATATTTCTTACTTAAGGCCGAAAACGAGACCAACATTATAGCTTGATCTGGTATTTTGAATTTTATCTCCAGAATTGTTTTTTACAATATCAGAGAAGCTTGCTTGCCCATCTGCTTCAAGAAGAATTTTCACACGACTGGAAACAGGTATTTTAACACCGATCCCGAAATCAAAGCCCAAATCAGTACTATTGAACACATCTTTCAAATCAGTGGCAAATGCGGTCTCTGTAGCGCTCAATAAAACCCCTGCATAAGGACCGAAATTTAGATACCAATTGCGCTTTTTACCAAAATGCCAGTTAGCCATTACAGGTATGGTCAAATAATCTAGGCGGTAATTTGTGGCATAACTCTGTCCGGTATTTAGATTTGTGATGTACCCATTGTCCCAACCTTTTTGATCATAACCTGCTTTTACTTTGATACTCCATCGATCAGAGAAAAAATAATCGCCGAAAGCTGTCACATTAAAACCGCTTCTTGCACTGCTGTTTGTAAGGGTTCCACTTGTAGCTGTCGCATAATTATAGCCGACATGTGCACCTAGTTCTAGACTGCCTTTTTGTTGTGAAAATGAGGAAAGGCTTAAACCTGCAAAGAATAAAATTGTAAATAATTTTTTTATTTTGATTGTTAATTTAGATGCTACGAAGATATTAACTCTGGAGAAAAAACAAAAAGAAAATTAATAAAACATAGTTAAGAACAGACCGGCCAGGAGAAGTCAAGTTTGTAAACATCAATTTGGTCATTAATAAACCGTACACTTATTTCAGGATGATACACAGTTTAATCGGAGCAAAAACTACTTCTGGGATTCTCCTGGAAGTAGGAACTATGTATTCCTTGCTTACGCTTTCTCTCTGATACTTCTTAGCCTTTTTGCTGCACTTATTGTTGCCGATTTTGCTGCACCCTTAATTGCCGATTTTGCTGCATTATAACTTACCGACTACAAAGGTATTTCTTTCAGCAAAAATGGACAGGTATTCCGAGGATCTGCGGTTGATCGCTCACTTAGTTTTAGACAGATCGATAAAGCGCTAAATGGTATTGATAATTCCAGGGAACTTATTCAGACAATAGCAAGCAATTCGTCAGTAAACTCGGCCATAAACAATAGCATCGGAAATGCCATTGTAGAAATTGCATCCGCTTTATTTTCACCCCCTCCAATTACACCAGATCAAGAAGACCCTTTTGTCAAGAAAAGGAAAAAGAAAGAAAATTACAGACTAAAACGTTAAAATTATGAACACCGAATTAGAAAACATACAGCAACAGGTAGGCACCCTGCAGGAGAATACAGACTTGATCACACAGGATATCGTTCGGATCATGCCAACTATTGTATCCCTGCTTTCTGAAAATGAAAAGAACATGATGGGATTTCATGAGATACGTGCAAAGGATCAGGAGGTTCTGACCCAGATAAAGGGATATATCACGCGTGAAAACGACATCCTATCCAAGATCATCAAAGATTATGGTTCTCTTCAGGATGTAGCCAATGAAATTACCACTATAACTAGG
>JANXVH010000073.1 GCA_025351765.1 Pedobacter sp. | reverse complement strand
GGTAGCAAGCCGGCGGGCGATTTATCAGAAACACAGATTTTGCAAATCAAAGAGTTATTGATTAACTCCCTAATGACATTAGAAAGCGATTTGTTGGCAAATAAATTTGAAGCGTATACACCTTGGGCCACACGGTACGGTGTTGAGATGAACAATATCAATGAAGCACTTAATTTTTTGCCTTTTCATGAGGGTATGCACCTCGGTTATATTATGGCATTAAAGCGGCTTTTGTAAAACATCACCTTAAAAGCTTTATTTAAATTTGCCTTTTACATTAAGCAGATTAAAATACTTTGTAAGATTTAATCCCATCGATTTTTCAAAAGAAGCTTTGAGATCGGCAGGTTGAGGGTGCTTATTCTTCCAGGTATCAAAATATAACTTAAAAGCCTTATCCATCTTTTCAGTCCCAACCTTGCTTTCCAGCATATAAAGCCACACGGCTGTTTTTATATAAGATACCATTGCGTATTCCTCTGATGTAGTAAATTTATCAGATGGGGTTTCTATCGCTGATTCCATGGGTACCTCCATCATAGCGCTATAAATACGACTTAGAAATTCACTGGCAGGCAATGCTTGCAATTCCACAGGGATATGGTCACCAAATGCTGAATTGTAACGGTATTTTTCTGCCATGTAACGGAATTCGAAAAAGGTATTTAACCCTTCATCTTGCCAGGTATGTTCTCTTTCGTTACTTCCAAGCATACTCATAAACCAATTGTGCCCCACTTCGTGGGTAATTACGTCATCAAGGGTCTGGATTTTAGCATCCGGACTGGTTATCAATGTAATAGTTGGATACTCCATCCCTCCACTGGCATTGTTCTTTGGCCCTTCTACCACCTGCACTACCGGGTATTCATATTCTCCAATCCAGCCACTATATTTCCTCACAGCATCCTTTGTATAGTCTATGCTATTGTTCCACAAAGTACCTTTATTATTGTGGTAATAATTAAAGGCATCAACAATTTTCCCGGAAGCCAGCTTAAGTGTATCATACTGTATAACAAAACCTTTGTCGGCAAACCAAGCAAAATCGGGCACGTTGTCTATCTTATAAGTAAGCTTCTTCATCGCACTTTTATCTTTAGGGACATACAAACTAGGTGTTACATCCCTATGGGCTACATTTTTTGCACCTATGGTTTTGTACTGCTCCAACTCCGAGGCAGTCTGCAATACACCTGTAGCCCCTACAACATAAGCACTAGGTACTGTGATGTCAACTTTATAAGATGCATACTCACTATAAAACTCTCCCATATCCAGATAAGGAAATTCGTGCCAGCCTGTTTTGTCAAATACCGCAGGCTTTGGGTACCATTGGCATGCCATAAATTCACCATCGGAAAACCCAGAACGTGAAAAATAGGAAGGTAATTTCACCTTAAAATCCGTACTAATGGTTACAGAATCTCCAGGTTTAAGTGGCTCGGGTAAGTTTACCTTAATGATATCAATGTATTGTGGATTGGGATGCGCTTCTGTAATAGCCAATTTTCCTCTAACTTTAAAATTCAGTCCGCTTATACTTCCATACTCAACCTTTCCTAATTTTTCTTTTCTAGAAGTATCCCCTATTATTTGCTGAAACAGAGCGGTCGACTTCTGTTTATAGGCATTCGGCCAGATGTGAAACCAAATAAAGCTCAATGTAGAAGGCGAGTTATTTTTATATACAATGCGCTCGTTTCCATCTAGTATTTTATTTTTATCATCCAGCTTTACAGCAATATCATAGCTCAGTTTCTGTTGCCAGTAAGCTTCCTGCGCATAGGCAGAACCACAGGTTATAGCTAATAAAAAGCAAGTTATCTTAGCGCGAAGTCCCATTTTCATAGTGTATTGAATTGATTCATTAAAACTTAATGGACATGGTTATATTTTACAAACATAATCACTAATAACAGAAAATAACACGGAAAAGTATCCGGTTGTTTACATTATTAGTTACGATTATAGCTTTAAAAGCCAGCAAAAACACGGCCATAACAATTTGCAAGTGCTAAACTAGCGTATACAGTAGAAACGTATAAAATTGGATGACGATGAGCCGATGAGCCGGGCTCATTGTTAAATAAATAATTTGCCAAAACATTTCTAAAATGCGCTTGTTGTGAACATACATCAAAACCTGATAACAATGGAAAATACAAGCGTAAATCAAGAAATTCTTAATGACCTGATTCAAATCAACAATGATAGGGTTGTAGGGTATCAAAAAGCAATTGAAGAATTAAAGCCAGAAGATACCGATCTGAAATCACTATTCGTAGAGATGATTGGCCAGAGCCATACGCACAAAGCTGCATTGGTTCAGGAAGTTCAAGTTTTGGGTGCAGAGGCCGAATCGAGCACAACAACTTCAGGAAAAATCTATAGAGCATGGATGGATCTTAAAGCAGTTTTTACTGGTCATGACAGGGAAACGGTTTTAAACAATTGTGAGTTTGGCGAAGATGCAGCACAAAAAGCTTATAAAATGGCGCTGGAAACTGAAGGACTTTCTTCTGATTTAAGGTCGCTAATTACAGAACAAAAAGCTGATCTTAGAACATCACATGATCAAATCAAATCTTTAAGAGACGAAGTTGCTAATTAAAGACAATGTTTTAACATAAAGCCTGGCTGAGCCGGGCTTTTTTTTGACCAAAAATGGCACATTGAACAATTAGCTTCCCTCCCATACATCTGCTCTGTAACCATATTTTTTTGAAAGAAAAAGACATTGTGTAGACGAAAGCAGACCATCAGATGACGTAGGGGCAAACAAACTTGCCGCAGCAGTACATACCCCTAGAATTAAGCACCTCTCGATTGATTGATCTTCATGTATGCCCATCAATATACCTGCAGCAAAAGCATCACCAGCGCCAACTGTACCTACTATCAATTCTTCTGGTACTTTAACACTAGGTTGAAAGACAGACTTACCATTCTTGTTTACTGCAATTGCACCTGCCGGGAAATGGACAATCACCCATTCATTAACACCCTTTTCCAAAATATGGTTTGCAGCAATATGGCAGCGTTCAACCAACAATTTTCCAGATACCCTGGTATCAATACCGGTAATCATTGAAGCCTCAAACTCATTCACAAAAAGATAATCAATATATTTTAATGCCGGTGGTATTAGCGAGCTGAACCGGTCTGAGTTTTCGCTAACTACGTCCACAGAGGTGATAAATCCCGCTTCTTTTGCGCGTTTAAGTACACGTGCAGCACGTGTAAGACCGCTAGATTCCAGTACATCCAGCTTATCCAGCAATAGCAAATAACCAAGGTGAAAAACTTTGGCGTTAGATATAGAAAAATCGAAATGATCAATGTCAAGCAATGCGTTTGCACCCCGCTGATGAAAAAAGGTTCTTTTACCTGTCGATTTTACAGTCATCACATCCGTATAAGAGGTATAAGCAGACAATGTTTTTCTAATCTGTTGAGTATCAATTCCAAGCTCAGAACACTCATTAATGATGTAATCGCCCCGTTCATCATCACCTACCAATCCCAAACCGCTAAGTGGAAAATCTGCTTTAAGTTTTACCAGTCCTTTTAAAATATTATAGGCAGAGCCGCCATTACTAATAAATTCAGAATAAATGGTAACCAGCGTTTCTTCTTCTGGAAAAGCATCTATAATTTTTACCTGGTCTATAATCCAGTTTCCACCTACCAATATGCCGTTTCTCATTGGTTAATTTTCGCTAAGTAACTTAACAATCAGCAGTTCATCTTCAATAATATCCGTATAACGCCCAATTTGTTTGTTAGAGAAGAAATTATCGTTAACATCATCATTAGCAGTCGATACTTCTCCAATAATACACTCGGCCGACTGCGCATAGAATTCGTGCCAAATACCTGATTTTATTGTAACTCTATTACCAGCCTGTAAAGTGATCTTTTCACCAGAGGTGATCAGGCAATTCTGGCCATTCATATTTACGTTAAACCTGCCAACAGTCTTTTTTACTTCGGGGTCAAAAGCCCAAAGCTGCACAATCAGTATCCCAGCACGGCATATAATGTCTTCCTTCTTTTTATGGTGGGTATGTATTGGTGTAACCTGATTTTTTATGGCATACATTACTTTCTCACAATATTCCTCTTCTTCAGCCAAATTAACCAGCACCAAGCCACAACTATTAAATCTTCCCAGTCCAAAATCAGTCACGTCCCATCTTGGGTTTGGTGGCAATGCCCAACTGTTCTTTTTAAAGAAGCTACTTGCATCACCTATCGCTTTATTAATTTCAGACCTTTTCATACATTCCCAATTTGGTATAAGATATTTTTTCAACAGTATTGTTTTTCTGAGACGTAAGAGCTGCATTAAATAATGCATGACTATCAACCGCTTCCTGCGGAGTTACGCACCCAAACTTACTAGATAAAGCTCCTTCACGCTCTGCAAAATAAGCGGCAAGCATTTGCATGAAGCAATCCGCAAAGCCCGGCTCAAAAATTCCCCCCGTTATTGTAGGAAAGATAACACCTTTAAAGCCAAGGTCGGTTCGCTGCCATAACTGCTCTCCATTGTTTATGTGAAAAGTCCAAAGCGTCTTTGTATCCTTTGTACTATACTTAACACCCCCCTCAGTACCCATTACTTCAATAAACCAAGTATTGGTTTCTCCCGGCGCTATGCGCTTCATCTCCAATGCCATAGGCACCTGCTTTCCGTCAATAATAGTTTGCGTACTTAAAGTTGCATTATTCCAGGTATCACAAAAAGCAACTCCGCCTTTTCCATCAGGCCTTTCTGTTATAATTTTTTGTAACTGCGCATATACCTGGTATGGTTTCCACCCCAACCTAAGTGGAATATGCAACACGTGCATACCCAAATCTCCCATAACGCCTATTTCCCCGCAAAACTTATTCTGCCGTTTCCAATTAATCGGTTTAGACCTGTCCAAATCGCTGGAGTGTAAAAATCCTGCGCTCACCTCTATGATCTCGCCCAGTCTTCCTGATTGTACCTCAGAAATTACACGTTGTGGGCCTGGCAAAAAAGGCATTTCAGAACTACACCGAACAAATCTGCCTAACCTTATGGCTGCTTTTCTAATTTCTTCTGCAGCATCAAAATCTATCCCGAATGGTTTTTCTGCCAGTAAATCTTTACCGGCTTCCAATACCTCAATATAGTAATCTTTATGCAAATTATGAGGCAGTGCCACATATACCACATCAATATCAGAACTCGCTAAAAGCTCCTTATAATCAGTGGTTAGCAAAGTAACTGTAGGCACATTACGGTACCAATCCAGCACCTGTCCATTCAAATCGCAAACCGCCTTTAATTCAACAGTTACAGGGAAATCATTCAGGACAAACCAACGCCCAAAAGCACTGGCCGCCTCCTTGCCCATTAGTCCGCCACCAATAATACCTACCTTTATTACCTTCATTTTAATATTTGGTATTCTTCTTTTACTTTCTTAATGTACATAAGCGCATCAGAGGCATTTGCACCATCATGTACAATTGCCATCAATGCCTTAGTCATACCCGCCGGATTATGGTGCTGTATCACATTTCTACCATAAACTATTCCTTTTACCCCCTGCTGCATTAATCTGTAAGTCCTTTCCAATAACTCCTCATCAGCTGCTTTTCCACCGCCCCTTACCAACACAGGGATATTTCCAGCTATCTTAACAATGCGATGGTAGTCGTTTACATCATTGGTCGGATCAGCCTTTATAATATCAGCGCCGAGCTCTACCCCCTGCCTTACCAATGGGATAATCTTATTCGGATCGCCATCTACCATATAACCTCCCGCCGAACTATTGACCTGAAACACCAATGGCTCTATCATAAGCGGCATACTGTAGTGGTCGCACAGTGGCTTTATTTTCAGGATATTCTGAATACACTGATCCATCACCTCAGGTTCATTAGGTATGCTAAACAAATTGACCACTACACAAGTTGCATCGAGTCTAAGCGCCTGTTCTACCGGATTTTCAATCATCCTGCTAAATAACTTTGCCGGCAACTCCTTACCATAAACATTAGCAACATCAGTACGGAGCACCAACGATGGTTTCTCCCTTCCGGGTATAGATTGCAGGTATTGGGCTTGCCCCACAGTAAGCTGTATCGCATCTGGAGCAGCGGCTACCAAAGTTTGTACTGCATGTTGTATGTTCTCAATTCCACTAAGAAAAGAATATTCATTAAAAAAACCATGGTCAATGGCAACATCAAAACAATTGCCAGAGCTACTATTGAAAAGTCTGTTTAACTTATAAGATTTCATAACCAAATATAGAAGATCACACTTGTATACACAAGCGCAAACCTGGCTAAATAGGTTATATTTGTTAAACCTATATAAATTACCCTCATGCTCAGAAAAGAAACCATCCCTTTATATAAAAAAGTAATAGACGACTTAAAAACAGCCATTGACAAAGGATTTTACAAAAAAGGGGCGCTCCTGCCATCAGAAAACGATCTGTGTAAAACCTACTCGACTACCCGCGTAACCATAAGACAAGCACTATCCGGACTTATCAATATGGGATATATTATCAGAAAACATGGGAAAGGAAGCATCGTTACGGAGCCTAAAAAAGGCTTAGGAATCCTTTCATTTGCAGGAGTTACAGCGGGAGTTGGAGATCATAAGTTAAACACCCTAATCCTTCAGCCCCAGGTTAAACAGCCTTGGCCGTTGGATTTCTTTTATGAATTGAATAAAGTTGAATTAACAAAGGGATGTATCTACTTTACAAGGCTTAGGCAAATAGATGGTGTGCCTGTACTTTATGAAGAAACCTATATCACTAATATAAATTTACCAAGATTTACTTCAAAGAAATTGGAAAATGTATCCCTGTTTAAAACCATAAAAGACCACTACAATATTGACATTTTAACAGGAGAACAAAAAATATGGGCCGTTAACGGCGATAAGACCGTTAGCAAACTGCTCAATATTAAAACCTCGCAACCTATAATCCATATGAAAAGAAGGTTGCAAACCAATATAAATGACCTTAATATTTATTCTTCCCTGTATTGTAATACTCAAGAGTATTTCTTACAGGATTTTTTCTGATATTTTTGATACTTTTGCGGCAATGAAGTTAAAAAAACTGCTATTCTCCCTGTTACTAAGCTTGCTGTTTGCAACCGTTTCCTTTGCACAAACCAGCAGCATTGAGCTAAAAAAGAAAAAGCAACAGTTACAACGTGAAATAGACCAGCTGCAAATGAACGCCAATAAGGCGGCTAGCAATAAGAAACTTACCCAACAGCAAATTAACGATCTCAATGCCAAAATAAGCCTGATGCAACAGAAGATCGAAGTGATCAATGCAGAAGTGAGGACACTGGACACACAGATCCATCAGAATAAAAATACTGTTAATAACTTACAGGGGCAACTGAGCGAGCTTAAAAAGGAGTATGCAAGCATGATCCGCTTTGCGCAAAAAAACCAAAACTCCTACACCAAGATGATGTTTGTATTTGCTGCAAGGGATTTTCAACAGGCTTATATGCGCATGAAATACCTGCAGCAGTTTGGTACGTACCGAAAAAAACAGGCTGGTTTTATTGAAGGAAAAGAGAAAGACCTGAAATACAAGATTGTTGTTTTGGATAAAAACCTGAAAGAAAAAAGCAGCCTGATGCAAGAACAGCAATCAGAAAAAAGCAAACTCGGCCAAAATAAGGAAGAGCAGGCAAAAGCACTTAATAAATTCAGTGCACAAGAAAAACAATATCAGCTAGGCATTGCAGAACGCAGACAAAAACAGACTGCCCTCGATCGTGAAATCAGGGCTGCAATTTTACGTGATATTGCCATAGCCAGAAAGAAAGCAGAAGAAGCAGCACGTGCAGAATTGGCGCGTAAAAAAGCAGCAGAAGAAAAAGCACGCCTTGCAAGAGCCAAAATAAGGGCTGCAGAGATCGCAAAAGCGAAAGCAGCTAACAAACCTGTTCCGCCGCCTGCTCCAGCCCGTGTGGAAGTCGCTGTAACGGAAAAAGCCACATCAAGTGCAACATACCTGAACTCCAACCCGGTGCTTACCAAACTATCATCAGATTTTGAGCGCAACAAGGGATCATTACCCAGACCAGTTAGCGGTAGGGTTACTGAAGGTTTTGGAAAGCACAATGAAGGTCAGGCTATTTACTACAATGATGGTATTAACATAGAGCCGGAAGAAAGTGCATCAGTACACGCTGTATTCGAAGGCGTTGTAAGATCAGTTAGAAACCCCTATGGCAAATACTATATCCTTATAAACCATGGCGCATATTATACCGTTTACCATAACCTTAAATCAGTTAATGTTTCAATTGGAGACAAAGTAAGCACAAATCAAGTTATCGGTGTTGTAGCAAACTCAGAAGGTAAACCTCATTTACAATTCCAGATTTGGAAGGGAGAAAAGGCTCAAAACCCAGAAGGCTGGATCAGATAGTCCTTTTCTTATAGAACTTATTATAAAATTGGTTGTTACAGACATAAACTTACCATTATGGCAACTAACGATCAACACGAATCAAAAGGACATAAAGACACGGGCTATACCCCTGGCGAATCTAAATTTGCAGATGGTAAAGATACCAAGTTGAATACGGAGACCAATAATGTTGCCTTCAGGATCAAGGATATGGATAAATTTTCAGGTGTATTTTACCATCGTTTTATATGGCTGGCACACAGATAAGGGTTCTAAAGGAGTTACATAGGGGTTGAATAGGACTTTACCTCATTCTCAAGTCCTATCTAAGTCCTATGTAACTCCTTTCAAAGTCCTATTTCTATGCCATCCATATAAGAGCCTTGTAAGAGAAGTTTAAGAGCCATTATTTTCCAAAAATAGCTATTCGAGCTAAAAATTTAATTTGATATT
>JANXVH010000071.1 GCA_025351765.1 Pedobacter sp. | reverse complement strand
CACAATGTTAGGGGTATGTTAGGTGTAAATTACCATTTGTTTATCTACATGTTAACTAAACATTAACAATTTTTAATTTCAATACTTTAACCCCACCCGTTTGCATATAAAGTGCAATAACCAGATCGGACCTATTAACAGAAACTTAACATCATCTAGAAACGATGGCTTCTTTCCTTCTATTTTATGGCCCACAAACTGTCCTACCCAGGCAATTACAAATATAACCAGACAGGATATCCATAATGATGGTCCGCCTGCAGCCTGCCAATGCTCCAATTGTACGATGCCAAAACTCATTAGCCCAACTACCCATAACATCAGGAAAGACAGCACCGGCGAGAGCGTAAAGTAATAGTACAAAGCAAAAGCGATTAGAAAAGATGCCCAATTGAAAAAGCCGTTATATTGTTTCAAGAAATCCAAATGAGGAAACGGGATGGTCCATACTAATCCCAGTAAACTGAAGACGATCAAAGGCACACAAATCCAATGGATAATTTCATTGGTATGGTTCTGATGGCTCTCTGCATATTTATCAAAAAGCACATCTACTTCGCTTTTATTAACTGTTTTCATTTCCTGACACTAAAATTTAGTGGTGCAATTTACCCATTTAAACTTAAAATTATCCATTAATCAGTTTGTTCAGGTGCTTCAGGAGTATTTTCAGCAGCAACTTCCAGCGGTACTTCTGTAATGAAAACAATATTCATATCGTCCCAATTTTCTTTTCGTTCGGGATCTCCCTCTGATAAGGTCGCATGAAAAATAGCTGCAGGGCTAAATTTAGCATTATTTAAAAAAGAAGGGCCCATAAAGGTATTCTCAATATATACAAGAGAAAGCGCCACGATGCAGAGGCAAGCCGGACTCAGTACGAAATCAAAATTATGAGCTGGAACTGTAGGTTTATCACGCCATGAAGGTATGTCGATACTTTGAACATCGACGTAGGTGTATTGCCCATTGATGATATCGAACATACCTAACGATACCGCTAGCTTGGCGTGATGGGCCTCAGGATGAAATTTTATTTCTTTCTTAGTATCAATCGATGGCATTTGAACCTGAAGGTTCAATCCTGACAGCACCACTTTAGGCTGAGCATAGAAATGTTTCTTTAACGGCGTATTCTCATTAAACTCGAACCCCGCTATATAATTGAAACTATCCTGGTCAAACTCAAAAATATCCAGCTTTTTATTTTTTGACCGGTCCAAACAAATGTTCATCATGCCATTTAAACGGCCGCTTACATTTCCGTCACCCTTAAAATTAAAAGCTGGCCTGATATAACTGTTCAAACAACTTGCCGCCCCAAATGTATCAGCAGATTTTAAACTGGGTACTGTCATTTGATCTTTCGTTAGCCGGGATGCGCCGGTAACAATCTGTTGTCCGCGATGTTCCCTAAAAGTTACATCCCCTGCGACACCCCTCCAAAAATTACCTGAAAATCTTGCCATTTGAAATTTTTTTTAATAAATTAATCGTACAGTACTGTTAACCTACAGAGGCATAAGACCTTTTAGTATGTCCACCGATTTCCCAATTAAAATCCAGTCATAATCCACTTTTTTATGTGAATACCTGGACTTACCCTGGACTATATGTGGACTCAACCTGGAGTCATTACTAACTCTTCCCGATCTCAACCTTATCTTGACCCCAATTATCCTCCCGATTCAATGGTTTCAGTTAACAATATTAAACAATATAATAATTTAGAATGTAAAACAAAAAAACGACAGAAAATCTGTCGCTTTTTTTACACTATTTGGCAAAAACATTACTTCGCAAAGGCCACTGATCTGGTTTCCCTGATCACTGTTACCTTTATCTGACCAGGATACGTCATCTCTGTTTGAATTCTGTTAGAAATATCAGCTGCCAGCAACTCTGCCTGCTGATCAGTAATTCTTTCACTTTCCACAACTACCCTTAATTCCCTACCGGCCTGTATTGCAAATGTCTTCTCAACACCTGGGTAAGACATCGCAAGTTCTTCCAGTTCTTTCAAACGTTTGATGTAGCTTTCCACTACCTCTCTTCTTGCTCCCGGACGGGCACCTGATATCGCATCACAAGCCTGAATTATCGGAGAGATCATGGAAGTCATCTCTATTTCATCATGGTGAGCACCAATTGCATTACAAATTTCAGGATGCTCCTTATATTTCTCAGCCAGTTGCATACCTAAAATAGCGTGGGGCAACTCTGGGTTATCATCAGGCACCTTACCTATATCATGTAACAAACCGGCACGCTTAGCCATTTTAGCATTCAAGCCAAGTTCTGCAGCCATAGTTGCGCAAAAATTAGCCACCTCCCGAGAGTGATGTAACAAATTCTGCCCGTAAGACGAGCGGTAACGCATACGACCCACCATTCTAATCAGTTCAGGGTGTAAACCATGAATCTGAAGGTCGATCACGGTACGCTCACCAATCTCTACAATCTCATCCTCAATTTGCTTTTTAGTTTTAGCAACCACCTCTTCAATACGCGCAGGGTGGATCCTGCCATCTGTAACCAAACGGTGTAAAGCTAAACGCGCAATTTCTCTCCTTACTGGATCAAAGCCAGATAGAATGATCGCCTCAGGGGTATCATCAACAATAATTTCAATACCGGTTGCAGCTTCAAGGGCACGAATATTACGACCTTCCCTACCAATTACCCTACCTTTAATCTCATCACTTTCAATGTGAAATATAGATACCGTATTTTCAATAGCAGCTTCAACTGCGGTACGTTGAATGGTTTGAATTACTACTTTTTTTGCTTCCTTGGTTGCAGTTAGCTTGGCTTCATCAACAATATCTTTTACCTGAATCATTGCCTGCGTACGCGCGTCCTGCTTCATGTTTTCTATCAATTGGTTTTTTGCTTCATCAGCGCTTAGGCCTGCAATAGTTTCCAATTGTTTAACATGCTGATTTTTAATCTGCTCAACTTCCAGCTGCTTATTCACAGCAATCTCAGTTTGCTTTTCCAGGTTTTTACGTTGATTATCCAATTCCTGGTCCTTACGGGTTGCATTCTCCAGCTTTGAACTGAGTGATTGCTCTTTTTGTTTCAGAGAGTTCTCACGCTGGTTAATTAGGTTATTTTTAGAATTTACTTCTTGCTCATGTTCAGATTTCATTTGAAGGAACTTTTCTTTTGCTTCAAGCATCCGATCTTTCTTTAAGATTTCTGCATTACTTTCTGCCTCTTTAAGTATTTTCTTAACCTTAGTCTGCAGTGCTACTTCCTGCTTCTTTAGCAAGGCGCGCAGCAAAAATCTGCCAATTACCACTCCGATAGCTAAACCGAATAGTAAAGAACCTATTATTTCTATTATTTCCATTTCTATTTTATGTAAACTAATTGTGCAATATGCACTATTTTAAAAAATTCATTTAAAAAAAACCGCAACTAACTTTAAAAGTCCCACGTTTTAAAAACCTCAACTAGTTATAATTAGGATTTCAGTCATTTTCAGGTGCATAAATACAGATGAAATACACTCACTCAATCCTATAAATATTGAAGTGTTAAGTTTTAAAAATAGTGAAACTCAAAAACTAGCTGCGGCTATATCTTTGTTTATTTAATTACTAATATAAAGAACGCTCCTATTTGGAGAAAAAATCGCTTAATAAACTATCTAATTCTTCAACCTTATCTGTAACCTCAGTATCTTGGTTCTGAACCTTGTTTTCAACCCTAAGGACAGCAGTTGCGTAATGCAATACTGCCATTGAAAGCAAATCCTGTTTATCTCTAACCGCATAGTTTTCCTGGTAATCTTTTATGCGTTCATTAATAATCTTGGCTGCCCGCCTTACAATTTCTTCCTCTTCCGTATTTACCTTTAACGGGTAGATGCGGTCGGAAATAGTTATTTTTATCGAGATTTCTCCCATTTCTTAGCTTTGTTTCACTTTACCGTATTCCTTATTTCTTAAGTAATACAACACACTTATCAATTTCACGCACAAATTCGTTAATTTTTTGCTTTATATCAAGAGACTTTTCACTTGTCCCGTCAATACTTTTAGCAAGTTTTAAAACTCTAAGTTTTTCTTCCAGGTCTTGAGTTTTGTTCCTTGCAGTACTGATGGCAACTTTTACCGTTTCATTTTCACGCTTCAACAAGTCATTCTCCTCTTGTAATGCATTACAGAGCTCTATTAAACGAGCTGTTTTACTAAGAATTGAATTTAACTGGCCAGAAACGGATGACATTTTATGCGTTAATTTTTATTTTAAATATTTATTCTCTAAGCTATAAATTTATTTTCTTATTTCAGCTTTAGCAGTTTGTGCTAAGTTATATATAATCTTTTGCATAACCGCATCAATTTGCTTGTCGGTCAACGTTTGTTCCTCATCCTGAAGGGTAAAATTTAAAGCGTAAGACTTTTTACCTTCTGGCAATTTATCTCCAACATACACATCAAATACCTGCACGTTCTTTATTAACTTCTTATCAGACTTAAATGCAATTGCCTTTAGCTCATCAAAAGTCACATTTGTATCTACCAACATAGACAAGTCTCTTCTTACTGCCGGATATTTAGAAATCTCTTTATTTATAATCTTAATCTTCTTCACGATATCAAGCAAAAGCGCCCAATCAAAATCTGCATAATATACATCCCTATCTATATCGCTCATCTTCTTATCAGCCTCTGTAACTGCACCAAAAGACACAATGGCTTTGTCGCCTCTAAAATATTTCAAGCCATAGGAGAAATGGGCGGTTGCTACTTCTTCAATTTGGCAGTTAGTTATCCCCAGCCTTTCTATTATTGAATCTACAGCTGCCTTTAAATGATAAAAGCTTATCGCAACAGGCTTTTGGTTCCATTGTTCAGTTTGCCTGGAGCCAGACATCAACAACAATAGTCTTGGCCTTTCTATATATTTCTCTGCAACAAGGTGATAAGTTTTACCAAATTCATAGAACTTAATATCTGTACTTTTTCTATTCAAATTATAAGCTACACTTTCAAGCGCTGGCATAAGCAGCTCCTGGCGCATTACGTTAAGGTCAGAACTTAATGGGTTTAAGATTTGAACTGATTCTTCGGGTGCTTTTGAGTACGTTCCCTTTGTAAGGGAATTACACCAAATCTCTAAAAACCCATTAGCCGTTAACAACTCTGCAACTACATGTTGTGTTTGCTCCCTGCTTGGTTTAGGGCTATAAGACAACGACGCATTTACTTTACTGGGCATCGCAATATTATTGTAACCGTATATTCTAAGTACTTCTTCAGTAATATCACACGCTCTAGTAACATCTACCCTAAAGCTAGGCACTTGCAATGCTAACCCCTCACTAGTTTCGCTAGTAACTGATATACCCAAGGCGGTAATGATGCCTTTTATTTCTGTCTCAGGAAGGTCAGCACCAATCAACTTATTGATCTCATTATAGCTTACCCTAACATCAAAAGGCTTTATAGGCTGCGGATAAATGTCAGAAATAGCAGAACTAATTTGTCCCCCTGCAATCTCCTGAATCAACAACGCAGCACGTTTTAGCGCAAAAACAGTCATTTCAGGGTCAGTACCACGTTCAAATCTAAAAGATGCATCTGTCTTTAGACCATGGCGTTTAGCCGTTTTTCTAACAGATACCGCATTAAAGTAGGCGCTTTCTAAAAACACATTAGTAGTAGCATCCGTTACACCAGAGTCTTTACCGCCAAAAACACCAGCTATACATAGTGGCTTTTCTGCATCACAAATCATCAGATCATCTGCTGATAGTTTACGGGCAACATCATCAAGAGTTACAAAATGCGTTCCTTCTGCACACTTCTTAACTATTATTTGTGTGCCGCTAATCTTATTTGCATCAAAAGCATGCAAAGGCTGACCAAGATCATGCAATACATAATTGGTTATGTCTACTATATTATTGATGGGTCTAATGCCAATTACTTTTAATTTATCCTGCAGCCAATCTGGCGAAGCCTTTACAGAAACCCCTGTTATTGATACGCTGCTATACCTTGGACATGCCGTTGTATCTTCAACCCTAACAATTACATCGTCATTCTTTGTAGAAGCTACAAAGCCTGAAAGGTCGGGCATAATAATATTTAAACGGAAGTAGGCCGCCAAATCCCTTGCAACGCCAAAATGTGAAGCAGCATCTGCTCTGTTTGGCGTTAATCCTATCTCATACAAATAATCTTCTTCCAGTTTAAAGTGTTCTTTTACAGAGATTCCAACAGGTGTCTCTGCCGGAAGCACCAGTATACCATCATGAGAATTTCCAAGACCAATTTCATCTTCAGCACAGATCATCCCTTCAGATACTTCACCTCTTATCTTCGATTTGCTAATCTTAAACGGCTCACCTTCATTTGGAAAAACAGTAGTACCAACAGGAGCAACAATTACCTTTTGTCCTGCCGCAACATTTGGCGCACCACAAACAATTTGCAATACTGCTCCCGTTCCTGCATCTACAGTGGTAACCCTCAGGCGGTCTGCATTTGGGTGCTGCACACAGGTCAATACTTCGCCGGTTACTAAACCAGCCAAACCACCAACAACAGGCTGAACAGTTTCCAGGCTTTCTACTTCTAAACCGATATCGGTAAGTATTAAGGAGAACTCCTGAGGTGTTTTATCTGTTTTAATGAATTGCTTTAGCCAGTTGTAAGATATTTTCATGCCTTGTCTTCAAAATAAAATGCAAAGATATAAAATAAAGCCATCGTAGTAAACCTTTAAATTAGTCCCTCATCACCAAAACTGAGGTATTTATTGTTTGCTAAAATCAAATGATCTAACACATGAAGGTCCAGCATTTTACCAGCCGCTACCATTCTTTTTGTAAGACTTAGGTCTTCCTGACTAGGCTTTAAACTTCCTGAAGGATGGTTGTGCGCCAGAATAATATTGGCGGCATTTTGATCCAGCGCGGCTTTAAAAATGATCTTTGGATCTGCAACTGTACCTGCCATACCACCTTTACTAATCAGGTGCCTGCCTATTACAAAATTTGCACGGTTTAAGAGTAGGATCCAAAATTCTTCGTGGTTTAGATCAGAGAAAACCGGGAACAGCATTTTATAAGCATCTTTAGAAGCGCTCACCTTAGGTAATTCTCCGGCAACAATATCTTTCCTCCTTCTGCCCAGCTCCAGTGCGGCAACAACTGATATTGCTTTTGCCTCCCCTATCCCTTTAAATTTTGAAAGATCGTTAATTGAAGCTTTACCAAGGCTATCCAGATCATTCTTAAAATGCGCAAGGATTCTTTTGCTTAGCGCTACGGCAGATTCGTCTTTATTGCCAGAACCTATTAAAATAGCTACCAGTTCTGCATCGGTGAGTTGTCGCCTGCCATTAATCATCATTTTCTCGCGAGGCCGATCTGCCTCAGCCCAAAACTTAATACCAAGATTTTGTTCATGTTTTTCCATGATTAAAGATTGTACAAGAAATTTTAGACATAAAAAAACGTGATGTGCATGGCACATCACGTTTAAATATTTTGCTAAGCTCTACTTATTTTAAGTTTAAGCCCTACTTATTTTAGGTTATTAACAAACTTAGTAAGCTTGGATTTATTATTTGCAGCTTTATTTTTGTGAATAACGCTCTTTTTAGCTAAACGATCTAACATTGAAATTACTTTTGGAAGTAATTCAAGACCAGTTTTTTTATCTTCTGAAGCACGCAATCTTTTAATAAAAGTACGAGTAGTTTTTGCCTGGTATCTATTACGTAAACGTTTAGTTGCGTTTGCTCTAATTCTTTTTAGTGAAGATTTATGATTTGCCATTTTTTGTTATTATAATATTTTATAGTTAGGGCTAAGCCCACCTTACTTCTTGTTTTTTCGGACTGCAAATATAGAATTAATGTTTTTAAAATACAAAAGCATTAATAAATATTTTTTTATTAGGAGCATCAAGCGCATCCACTCGCATCTGCGCTCCCACATGTTCGTCCTTTTAGACACATTTCTCCTACAAGGAATCATTTAGCGGGAGAAGCAAGCCCCTGTTATGGGAGAAATATGAGACAATCCCTTTCTTTAAACGCTTAAAATGTTATTTTTGATCCACGTCTACTAAAGTGCGTATAATTACAAGATGACAAGCTTAAAAGGTTAAAAACCGATATATGAAAAAACACATCGCTATTTTCGCTTCGGGCTCTGGCTCCAATGCCCAAAAATTGATGGAGCACTTTAAACGAGACCCCCAGGCCGAGGTTGTTCTCGTGTTAACCAACAATCCTGATGCATACGTACTACAACGTGCGGACAACTTTGAAATTCCATCGCATATTACCGACCGGAATGAATTTTATCACACAAACCGTATAATAGACCTGCTAAAAAACCTAGATATAGACCTGATCGTTCTTGCGGGGTTTTTATGGCTTATTCCAGAAAACCTAATCAATGAATATCCCGGCCGGATCATTAACATCCACCCTGCGGTATTGCCAAAATTTGGAGGGAAAGGAATGTACGGAGATTTTGTGCACAAAGCAGTGATGGCTGCAAATGAGCCCGAAGGTGGCATAACCATACATTATGTAGATGCTAACTATGATGAAGGCGAATTTATATATCAGGCTAAATATAAAATTGATAAGGGAGACAACCTGGAAATGATTAAATTTAAAGGTCAGCAATTAGAGCACCTTCATTATCCACGTGTTGTGGAAACCATTATAAAAAAGATAAAAAAATAACTACTTTTGCGGCTCAAAATTTTTCTCTGATGAGCCAATCAATTAAAATCAAAAACGCTTTAATTTCAGTTTATTACAAGGATGGCCTTGAGCCATTAGTTCGTTTACTTGCCAAACAAGGTGTACAGCTTTTCTCTACCGGAGGCACGGAACAGTTTATTAGAGACCTGGGTTTACCTGTTACTGCTGTAGAAGACCTTACCGGATATCCATCTATATTGGGTGGCAGGGTAAAGACTTTGCATCCAAAAGTATTCGGCGGTATTTTAAACCGCAGAGCGTTATCTTCTGATCAAAGTCAGATTGCTGAATACAAGATTCCCGAAATTGACCTGGTTATTGTTGATTTGTATCCTTTTGAGGAAACATTGAAAGCCGGAGGTTCTGAAGTAGAAATTATAGAAAAAATTGATATTGGCGGCATCTCCCTGATCAGGGCTGCTGCAAAGAACTTTAATGATGTGGTAATTATCGCTTCTAAAAATGATTACGCAAATTTAGCCGGGCAACTGGCCAACCAAAATGGGGAGACTACTTTGCAACAACGTAAAGCTTATGCTAAAACTGCTTTCCATACTTCATCCAATTATGACACGGCCATCTTTAACTATTTCAATACGGAAGACCCTTTAACTGTATTTAAACAGAGTATAAGCAAATCTCAAACCTTAAGATACGGAGAGAATCCGCATCAAAAAGGTGTATTTTATGGTGATCTTGACCAAATGTTTACTAAGCTTAACGGCAAAGAGCTGTCTTACAATAACCTTGTAGATGTTGATGCCGCTGTAGTACTGATTGATGAATTTGAAGAACCTACATTTGCGATATTAAAACATACCAATGCTTGCGGTGCTGCTTCTAAATCAAGCATTCTTGAAGCCTGGAACGTTGCCCTCGCTTGCGATCCTGTTTCTGCCTTTGGAGGCGTATTGATTGCAAACAGGGAAATTGACCTTGAAACTGCAACAGAGATTAACAAGTTGTTTTTTGAAGTGCTTATCGCCCCATCCTACCAGGCAGAGGCTGTTGAGCTTTTCCGTGGTAAAAAGAACAGGGTAATTTTGCAGAGAAATGACGTGGAGCTTAGCAAAAAGCAGTTTAAAACATTGTTAAACGGAGTAATAGAGCAGGATAAGGATTTGATTATTGAGGGTCCGGATCAGATGACAGCCGTTACGATTAAAACACCTACCGCGCAAGAACTGGAAGACCTGCACTTTGCTAACAAAATTGTAAAACATACCAAGTCTAACACCATAGTTTTTGTAAAAAACAATCAGCTTTTATCAAGTGGGGTTGGCCAAACATCAAGAGTTGATGCATTAAAGCAGGCAATTGTTAAGGCAGGTGCTTTTAAATTTGATTTAATAGGCTCTGTAATGGCGTCTGATGCTTTTTTCCCATTCCCTGATTGTGTAGAAATAGCTGCTGAAGCAGGTATTACGGCTGTTTTACAGCCTGGCGGCTCTATTAAAGATGCTGATTCTATAAATATGGCAAATGAAAAGGGAATTGCAATGGTAACTACCGGTATCAGACATTTTAAACACTAATTATTTACAGTCGAATACAATAAAAAGCCGTAGTTTTACATTACTATAGTATATAGAATTTTTAAAATTTAATTATCACCTATAAATGGGTTTATTTAATTGGTTCACACAGGAAGTTGCGATTGACTTAGGTACCGCAAACACCCTGATCATACATAATGATAAAGTAGTTGTTGATGAGCCGTCTATTGTTGCGTTCGATAGGCAAACCAACAAAATCATAGCAATTGGCAGACAAGCCATGCAAATGGAGGGTAAAACACACGACAATATACGAACGGTAAGACCGCTAAAGGATGGTGTTATTGCCGATTTCAATGCTGCAGAGGCGATGATTAAAGGCATGATACGCATGCTAAATGGCGGTAAGGGCTGGATGTTCCCTTCGCTTAGGATGGTAATTTGTATTCCTTCTGGTATAACAGAAGTAGAAAAACGAGCGGTTAGAGATTCTGCAGAAATAGCTGGAGCTAAAGAAGTATACTTAATTCATGAGCCAATGGCAGCTGCTGTAGGTATCGGGATAGATGTAGAAGAGCCGATGGGTAACATGATCATTGATATTGGTGGCGGAACAACAGAGATTGCTGTTATCGCTTTGTCTGGTATCGTATGTGATCAATCTATTCGCGTAGCAGGAGATAACTTTGACTCGGACATTGTAAATTACATCCGCCGTCAACACAACATCATGATTGGCGACCGTACTGCTGAAAAGATTAAAATTGAGGTTGGTGCGGCCTTGCCTGAATTGGCTGATCCTCCTGCTGATTTTGCAGTACAGGGAAGGGATTTGATGACAGGCGTTCCAAAACAGATCACCGTTTCTTATACAGAAATTGCACATTGCCTTGATAAATCCATTTCTAAAATTGAAGAGGCAATTTTAAAAGCTTTAGAGATTACTCCACCAGAGCTTTCTGCTGATATTTATCAAACTGGTATTTATTTGACAGGAGGTGGTGCTTTATTGAGGGGCTTAGACAAACGTGTCGCGGCAAAAACCAAACTTCCTGTCCATGTAGCTGAAGATCCGTTACGTGCTGTAGTTCGTGGAACCGGTATCGCATTAAAAAACATAGGTACCTTTAAGTTCTTAATGCAGTAACTGTTTGCATCAGGCATGAAAGTATTCAAATTGTAACATTTCACCTTAATCTGTAAGCCGGAATGCGTAACCTTTGGATTTTTTTAAACAGATACAACGCATTTTTTTTCTTTATTATCTTTTTTACGCTAGGTATTGTACTTACCATTAAAAACAATGCCTACCAACGTAGCGTTACCCTAAACAGCACTAATAAAGTGGTGGGCGATGCTTATACCAATCTAAACGTGGTTAAGCGGTATTTGAACCTAAGTACTGTTAACGATAGTCTTGCCAGAGAGAATGCCCTGCTCAAGACAAAAGTACTGGCTTTACAAAATATAGATACAGCTAAAGACATCACCCTTAGAGATACTTCTGGTGTTGCTCAGTATACTTATCTCTCTGCAAGAGTTGTGAAGAATTCCATCGCCTTGCGCAATAATATTATTACTATTAATCGTGGTTCGGCAGATGGAATAGCGGGCGGTATGCCTGTTATTTCTTCAGGAAACGGAATAGTTGGGTATATAAGAGATGTTTCAGAACACTTTGCCACCATAAGATCACTACTACATAAAGATACTTACATTAGTGTAAACATAAAGAAGAATAAGGCGGTGGGCTCTTTGATTTGGGGCGATGGGAACTTTGATTACAGGAAAGCATACATCAAGGATGTACCCAATCATTTTAAGTTAAGCATGGGTGATACCGTGATTACTTCTAATTTCTCTTCTTTCCCGGCCGGTATACCGGTTGGCAAAGTTAGTAATACGGGAATAGCTAAAGGAGATAACTTTAAACTGATTGAAGTAGTCCTCTTTAATGATTTTAGTGCATTACAATATGTGTATGTTATTAAAAACAAATTTGCAAAAGAACAACAAGCATTAGAAGCTAAAGTACCTGATGAACAGTAAACTGGTAATTATAAACGTAGTAAGGTGGTTTATTCTGCTTTTATTTCAGATCCTCTTACTGAGGAGCATGAGTTTCTACAATTTAGCCAATCCATTTATTTATGTGCTGTTTTTGCTGTTGTTGCCTTTCAGCACGCCTAATCTGTTGCTTTACCTGATAGCCTTTATTACCGGATTAACCATTGATGCTTTTTATGATACCTATGGCGTTCATACCGCCGCCTGCGTTGTGCTGGTATTTGTAAGAATTCTTTTTATATCCGTGTCGGTTAGTCGCGATAACTTTGATGAGCCCGAGCCCACTTTAGGGAATATGGGCTTTAAATGGTTTCTGCTGTATGCGTCTTTGTGCATCTTCTCCCATCACATCATTCTATTCTTTCTGGAAACATTTAGACTAACTGAATTTAATTACACCTTAGTTAGAAGTTTATTGAGCAGTATATTTACCCTCTTCATTGTTTTATTAATTGAGTTTATCTTTTACAACAGGAAGGCGAGGTAATGGATAGTTTGTTTAACCGTAAGTATATTGTACAGGGCCTATTTATTGTGGTTGCGCTGATCTTGCTGGGAACACTATTCTATATTCAGGTTTTTAGCGACAAGTATTTTATATCTGCTAAAAGTAATGTGTTAAAAAGGATTTATACCTACCCGGCACGTGGGGTTATTAGGGATAGAAATGAAAATGTGCTTGTTCAAAATGAACTGGTATATGACCTGATGGCAATACCTAATGATGTTAAACCTTTTGATACATTGGCTTTATGTAAAATCATAGGGGTTGATACTGCTAAATTTGGTAAAAATATGAGAAAGGCCAGGCGACTTTCCAGGTATCAGCCAGGGCCAATTGAAAAGCAACTTTCTATAGAGATATACCAAAGCTTGTCTGAGCAGCTTGCGCGTTTTCCGGGCTTCTTTGTGCAAAGCCGGACCATTAGGCAGTACCCAGATAGTATTGCCAGTCAGTTTTTAGGTTATATAAAGGAAGTAACCCCTACCGACATTGAGAAATCTGAAGGTTATTACAGATCAGGAGATTATATTGGAAAATCTGGAGTAGAGCGTTCTTACGAAAAATTACTGCGTGGCGAAAGAGGCGTAGTAAACATGCTGTATGACGCACATAATGTACCCAAAGGCAGTTATGCTGAAGGTAAATTTGATACTTCAGCTGTTTCAGGTGAGCAGTTGATCTCTTCACTAGACATCAGGCTACAGAAATTGGGCGAGCAACTGATGCACAATAAGATAGGAAGCATTGTGGCAATAGAACCATCTACAGGTGAGATTCTGGCTTTTGTAAGTAGTCCGGGTTATAACCCTAACGATATGGTAGGCAGACAATCTGGCAATAGCTATATGAAGATTTTAGCCGAACCCTATCGGCCTTTTAACATCCGACCCATTCAGGGTTATTATTCGCCGGGCTCTGCCTTTAAGCCTTTAGATGCATTAATTGGCTTGCAAGAAGGCGTAATTGACCCAAACACCACGTTTAATTGTCCGGGTGGTTTTAGGGCGGGTAACCACTGGGTAAAATGCGAACATGTTGACGGTAATGTTGCACTTAGAATGGGCTTAGCTAGGTCTTGTAATACCTATGCTTGTTATGTTTTTCAAAAATTGCTTACACAACAAAAATATAAGAATGCACAAGTAGCTTATGCCGATTGGCAAAAAAAAGTAAAGCTCTGGGGATTGGGTGATACATTAGGTGTAGATCTTCCTGGCGAAAGAACAGGAAGGCTTTATGATGAATCTTATTACTCTAGGAAATACAGTAAATACTGGGGTTACACTACGGTAATATCATTGGCTATTGGACAAGGAGAAATGGATGCAACACCACTTCAAATGGCCAATATCATGTCTGTCATTGCAAACAGGGGATATTATATCAAACCTCACCTGGTAAAGGCGATAGGAAAAGACAGGGTAATAAAAAAAGAATATGTACAAAAGCACTACGTTGGAATTGACGCCAGGCATTTTGAACCGGTAATAGATGGAATGCAAGATGCGGTAAACGCATCCTGGGGTACTGCCATAGAATCACGAATAGCTAACATTATTATGTGCGGAAAAACGGGTACCGTACAAAACCCGCGTGGAAAGAATCACTCCGTATTTATAGGGTTTGCGCCGAGAGACAATCCCAAAATAGCCATTGCTGTTATTGTAGAAAATGCTGGTTACGGTAGTGCTTATGCGGCACCTATAGCCAGTTACATTACAGAAAAATATCTAAAAGATAGTGTAGCTCCTAATAAACTGGCTCAAGTTGAGTGGATGAAAAATCAGGCAGTGTTGCCTCCTCCACCTATGCCTAAGGTTAAGCTAAAGCCTAAGCCAATTGATTCCATCAAATTACCCATATTAAAAAATGAACAATCAACAAAATAGCAGGTTCTTTTTTAATGTAGACTGGATCAGCATCTTGGTTTTTATAGCGCTGTGTAGTGTGGGTTTTATTAATATCTATGCTTCCGTTTTCAATACCTCAGAATCTGCAGCATTTAATTTTGGAAGCAGCTATGGCAAGCAACTCATCTACATTATTGCGGCTTTAATAATTGGCTTTTCTATCCTGTTGCTTGACGCGAAGTTCTTCAGTGTATTCTCCCCCATTATTTATGGCATTACAGCGTTGTTGCTGGTGGTGGTGCTTGTTATAGGTAAAAGTGTTGCCGGTAATCAAGCCTGGATTTCCTTAGGAGGTGGGTTTAAACTTCAGCCATCTGAATTTGCTAAGTTTGGCACCTCACTTTTGCTGGCAAGGTATATTAGTACCTTCAATCCTAAATTCAGAGA
This sequence comes from Pedobacter sp., assembly GCA_025351765.1. Classification (GTDB taxonomy): domain Bacteria; phylum Bacteroidota; class Bacteroidia; order Sphingobacteriales; family Sphingobacteriaceae; genus Pedobacter. Next base: position 50,767 of record JANXVH010000071.1, on the reverse strand, counting down.
TTTTAAATCTATCCTATTTGCCGGGCTGATCATCGGCTTTCCGCTCCTACTGATACAGTTGCAACCTGACACCGGCTCAGCGTTAGTATTTCTAGCCTTCATGTTCCCTATGTATCGGGAAGGTCTGTCGGGTTACTTCCTGCTCGTCTTTCTAGGAATGATTGTGCTATTTATTGCAGATTTCCTGGTTCCGCTACAAATACTTATTCCGGTAATTCTGGCAATCGGCTCATTCTTTGTTTATCAGAACAGAAGAAAACAAAAGGTTATGCTCTCTGCTATTCTGGTTACTATAATTGCAATCGCTTATTTATTCATTGTTAAAGTTTCCTATGAAAAAGTCCTTAGTCCACGTCAACGAGACCGTATAGAATTAATTCTGGGTTTGAAGATAGACCCAAGGGGTCAAGGTTATAATGTGATCCAATCTAAGATAGCAATCGGGTCTGGGCAGATTACAGGCAGAGGGTTTTTACAAGGTACGCAAACCAAATACGGATATGTGCCAGCTCAAAGTACTGACTTTATATTTTCAACTATTGGAGAAGAATGGGGCTTTATTGGGTGTTTTGTAGTTATTGGTTTGTATATATTCCTTTTGCTCAGGTTAATAAATCTTGCTGAACGACAGCGGTCTACTTTTTCCCGTGTATACGGTTATTGTGTGGCCTGTATTTTATTCTTTCACGTATTTATCAATATAGGAATGGCTATTGGGATAGTGCCTGTAATTGGTATACCTCTCCCCTTTATCAGTTATGGGGGGTCATCTTTATGGAGCTTTACCGTGTTGCTGTTTATCTTTTTAAAGCTGGATTCCAACAGGATGGGCTTTATTTAATCGCCAGGGAACCTCTGTTTTAAAAGGTCATAAAACTTTTCTACTGTTCCTGGTTTTGCGTCCCAATGATTTTTAACGGCGTAGTTATTTTTAAGAAAGGTATCTGCCGCTTTAAAATCAGGAAGTTTATTGAGAATTTCTATCGCCTCTGAATAAGCGAGGTTATATCCATTAAATAGATCTTTAATATAAAGCAGTTTCTCATTTAAGTTTACAGCCTTTTTAAGATCGGTGATAATGGGGCTGCTATTGTCTTCGTTAATGTTTGCCGACTTATGACCTGCCAGCAAGTCGTTTATTGTTGGCTTTGCTGTAACGGATAAAGCATCCAGAGCTTGAATTTGAACCTCTTCTTTCTCTTCCACTAAAATTGGCTGGATAGGCTCTTTTAATACCAGGAAGGGCTCTGGCCCTACTTCATCTTCTAGATCATCTTGTGGTATTTCAGTAAGGCTGGCTATTTCATTCTCTTCCGGCTCATTATCTTCATCAAAATCAACCATCTCCTCCCGGTGATTATCAGCTATAACTTCTTCCAGTTCAACATGATCTTTAGGGTCATTGTTAAGCGTCTCTTGTATAAGGGCTATCTGTTCCTCTTTAACCTCTTCAACAGGCGCTGCAACTATTTTTTGTTCCGCAGCCTGGGGAAGTTCTTTTATTGGCCTGATCCCATTAAGCTTTTTTACAATCTGAACGTGATCAGAAAGAAAGTTAGCATTTGCCAGGAACAACTCTAACTCCAGCTCGCTAAGCTGATCAGGGTTCTCAGACAAAAATTCGTACTGATCCTGAAGCTCATTTAATATATACCCTATTTTTTTGAAGATGTTACTTTGGTTAACCATAGCTTTATAACGAAGAAAGTGATCTTTTATGTTGGTAACTTGCCTCTCAAAAATAGTACAAAATTTCGATATTAGCAGCCTATAACTATCCAACAAACATGTTATTTAGCGAACAAATTTACAGACGAGGAGAGTTTTGCGGCAGCATAGAAGTAATTTGCGGCTCTATGTTTTCTGGAAAAACAGAAGAACTCTTAAGAAGGATTAAGCGGGCTGAGATAGCGAAGTTGAAGGTAGAGATTTTTAAGCCAAAAACTGATATCAGGTATGATGAAAATGCAGTAGTGTCTCATGATTTTAATTCTATACAATCCATTCCTGTAGAAACGTCATCTGCAATACTATTGTTAAAAGCCGATACGCAGGTAGTTGGTATTGATGAAGCCCAGTTTTTTGATGAAGACCTGCCTGATGTATGTAATAAGTTAGCACAAAAGGGTATTCGTGTAATTGTTGCTGGTCTGGATATGGATTTTTCAGGAAAACCTTTTGGCCCTGTACCCGCCATGATGGCTATTGCAGAACTGGTTACAAAAGTGAATGCCGTTTGTGTTAAATGTGGCGCTCCGGCCACTTATTCTTTCAGGAAGGTAGCCAGTGAAACTAAGATATTACTTGGCGAGAAGGACAGTTATGAGCCCCGGTGCAGAAGGTGCTTTTCTCTGGGCTAGAGGGCAATTTCCAAAAATAGTACAACAGCATATTTGTCGTTGTAAATTGCTAAATTGCTTTTTACAAAGCAGCACTAAAACTAACCAAAAATGCCTAAACTCTTCGACATTAAGATCATTGCTTCGATCTTTACCATTCTGTTTTTTACTACTGGAATTTCCGGACATGTAACTGCCCAAACTAAATTAAATGTTGCCCTGGCAGGCTTAAGTCACGATCATGTGAACCTAATTATGAATAGCTACATGAAGGGTGAAGTGAACATCATTGGGATCGCAGAAGAAAACAAAGAATTGATAAAACGATTCAAAGACCGTGCAAAACTACCTGATTCTATATTTTTCAATAACCTAACCGATTTACTAAAAGTAAAAAAGCCAGATGTGGTACTTGCATTTAACGCCATTGAAGATCATCTGGCCGTTGTTGAAGCGGCAGCCCCGTTAGGGATACCTGTTATGGTAGAAAAACCTTTGGCAGTATCTGTAAAACATGCTTTAAGAATGGCAGAATTGGCCAGGCAATACAAGATCAAATTGCTCACCAATTATGAGACAACATGGTATGACAGCAATCAGGAAGCTTATATACGAGTTAAACAGGGTAAAGCAATTGGCGATTTGAGAAAAATGGTTTTCCATGATGGGCATCAGGGCCCTAAGGAGATTGGGGTAAGTAAAGAATTTTTGAGTTGGCTAACTGATCCTAAAAAAAATGGTGGCGGCGCCATTATTGATTTCGGTTGCTATGGTGCAAACTTGATGACATGGTTAATGGATGGAGCAACCCCAATTTCTGTTACTGCTATAACAAAAAGAATAAAACCTAATGTTTATCCAAAAGTAGATGATGATGCTACTATTTTGGTAGAATACCCAAATGCCACTGGAATAATTGAAGCCTCCTGGAATTGGCCTTTTAACATAAAGGACATGGAACTATTTGGACAGACAGGTTACATACAAGCGGTAAACGCTAACACGCTTAGAATTAAATCAAATAACAGTGCTGAGTATAGTTTAACAAAAGCTAAACCTTTAGCCAAATCTTACAGCAGTCACCTGGATTATCTAGCCGCCTATCTAAGAAGCGAGATCAAGCCAGGAAACGACTTGTCATCACTGGAAAACAACCTCATTGTAGTTAAGATACTTGAAGCCGCCAGGCAATCTGCCAAGGAAGGCAAGAAAGTTATGATAAAATAATGCGCAATGACTATACTAATTGTTGTAAGCTGCATTATTTTATTGGTTCTACTCATAAGCTGGGCACGGTTTAATCCTTTTATTGCATTTTTAATCGTTTCCTTAACTTGTGGTTTGCTACTTGGCATTCCAATAAAAGAAGTTACTGCTTCAGTACAGAAAGGCATGGGCGATATCCTGGGATCGCTGGTATCTATTATCGTTTTCGGAGCGATGCTAGGTAAGTTAGTAGCAGAAAGCGGGGCAGCTCAAAAGATTGCAGTCGTGATGATGAACCTCTTTGGTACAAAATATATTCAATGGGGATTGGTATTTACAGGTTTTATTGTTGGCATACCGCTGTTCTACAATGTTGGATTTGTATTAATGGTTCCTTTAATATTCTCAGTAGTTTATAAATATAAGTTGCCGGCTGTTTATATTGGGTTACCGATGCTCGCGGCATTATCTGTTACGCATGGTTTTCTTCCACCCCATCCCTCCCCATCTGCACTGGTATTGCAATTTCATGCCAATATGGGGCTCACGTTATTCTATGGCATTACTGTAGCGATACCTGCAATTGTTTTGGCAGGACCCATATATTCCAGATCATTAAAGAACATGGTATCAGTTCCTTTAAAAGCATTTCTATCAGAAGATCTTCCTTCAAATCAATTACCAGGCACAACCAATAGTTTTTTATCTGCACTTTTACCTGTCATCCTTCTTGGCGGAGCAGCCCTATATGGCTTAACAAAACCTGATCAAGATTTAAAAAATGTAATTAGCTTTCTTTCCGAGCCAACAATTGTAATGCTGATCACACTTTTGATTACTACTTATACTTTAGGTATTAATATGGGCAAAAGCATAAAAGATATTATGCTTATTTACGGCACTGCGGTGAAAGATATTGCGATGATCTTATTGATTATTGCAGGTTCTGGAGGTTTAAAACAAGTACTTATTGATAGTGGTGTTAGCAATCAAATTGCATCATCGCTTAATACACTAAATATAGAGCCTTTACTTTTGGGATGGATCATTGCCGCACTTATTAGGGTGAGCGTGGGCTCTGCCACAGTAGCCGGCCTTACCGCAGCAGGAATTATGGCTCCGGTATTAATTCTGTCTCATAGTAACCCAAGCCTTATGGTGTTATCCATTGGCGCTGGCAGCCTGATGTTCTCCCACGTAAACGACCCCGGTTTCTGGATGTTTAAAGAATACTTTAATTTAACGATTAAACAAACCATCCTATCGTGGTCTGTAATGGAAACACTGGTTGCTGTAATTGGCCTCCTAGGCGTGCTTCTGCTTAATTTGATCGTATCTTAGCCCGCTATTCTTTAATAACCATGAAAAAATTTCTTTGGCTGATAATTATCTTGTCCACCTTGAATGCAAAGGCGCAAGTAGTGCGCAAGCGGACAACATTGCTTATGGGCGGCAATTTGATATCACTATTGTAGCAAAGGATAGCCTTTTGGCAGAAAACAACATCGATTCTGTAATTAAAGAAATCAGCAGGATAGAAAACCTCCTGTCCGATTGGAAAATCAATTCTCAGGTATCTGAAGTAAATAGAAATGCCGGTATAGGCCGAGAGGGAGTAGCATAATGCAATAGCTAATAATAACTTTTTCGTTTTACAAGATTATTCTATTAAGTATGTTCAGCGGTTTAAAGTTGATATTCAAAGCGCTAAATTAACGATTAGTCTAAATAGCATAGATAACTTTCAGAAACCGCTTGTTTCCTATAGTTAGAACCTAGTTTAAAGGAAGTGAAAATTTGAAGGTACTGCCTTTCCCGAACTCACTTTCCACCCAGATTTTCCCTTCGTGCCTCAAAATGATTTCTGAACACAAGTATAAGCCAATACCAAAACCAGTAATCTTTTCGGTCTCCTTGCTCTCCACGCGATAATTAGGGAGAAATAGTTTTTCAATATCCTCCTTAATTATACCGAGCCCCTCATCCCTGATACTTACCTCTACATTTTCTTCTGTCCTTAAGCAGCGGATCTCAATCGGGCTGGTATTATCAGAATATTTGGCGGCATTACTTAAAAGATTTACCAGCACTTGCTCTATTTTTTCCCTGTCAGCATTTACTTTAATCATCTCGCACGGAACCATAATAATCTTATGTGAGGATGTTAAAAATAAGGTTTCTTCAATAACCTCTCCGATCAATACATTCAGCATAAACTCTTGCTTATTTAGATGGATTTTACCCGATTCTGCGCCAGATAAATTAAGGAGGCTATTGATCATATTAAGCATTTTTTTGACCTGCTTGTCCACTTTCGATAATGCCCCAATAGTAAAGCTGTCTTTCTGTTTTTTCGCCCAATTATTTAACATCTGAACATAAGCTTTCAAAGCAGTGAGCGGCGTTTTTAGCTCGTGACTTACCATTCCTATAAATTTACTTCTTCGCAGGTCGTTTTGCTTTTGAACAGTAATATCCATAACAATACCTGAAAAATATGTGTCAGAAGCATCCGATTCACTAAATCCTCCGGTTACGTTTAACCAGCGCTGTTGATGGTCGTTGTAACCGACAACAGGGCATTCTATATACAAGTTGCCTCGTTTTTTAAACGCACTATTCATTGCTTTTAATACAGCACCCCGATGTTTCTCCGCAATCTGCGAAATAGCATCTTCTAAAGACATTTCTTCCTCTGGTAAATAACCGAATAACTCTTTTGTACGCTTGGAGGGAAGGAAATCTTTTGTTTCAGTATCAACGATCCAAATTCCGGCATTTGCAGAGTGGATCGCAATCCCGGCTATATCAACAGTGTGGAAAGGTTCATTGACGTTTGATGCTTGATCTTCATCAGTAAATGTATTTTCCCCCAGTTTTTTGGTCATAATCAAGTCTGTTCCTTTATAAGAACAAAAATACGCTATTTTCCTGATAAATAAGTAAATGTCAGATCCATCAATCCTGTTTCATTCTATCAGCTCCGGATTTGATAAATCCTATTTGCGGTTAAAAAAAGGCAGGCAATCATTTTTCAAAGGCATAGTGCATACCTCTGTCCTTAAAATAATTACGTTACTTGATCTGGAAACTGCCATACATTTTCACTAATTTATCTGGATAATTTGTGATAAGACCATCTACGCCCAATTGTCCTAGTGCATCCATATCTTTTTCCTCATCTACTGTCCATGGCATGATCAGCATTTTAAGCTTGTGTACTTTAGCTACCATGCCTGAATCAACTGAAACATAGTAGGGACTATAGATATCAGGTACAAAACCTAATTTCTCCAAATCATCCTCAAATCCACTTTTTCCATTGAAAAGCGGCGACTGTTTTAGTTTCTTCTCATCTTCTACCGTTAGCCCCTGTGTCTTTAATTTAGTTAGCACTTCTCCCTTACCAAAAGCTAATAAAGAAAGTTTAATTTTTGGCTCTATTTTGTGCAAAATTTGAAGTGTTCTAACATCGAATGACTGGATAATTATGCGATTCTTTATAGACTTACTGTTAATTACTTTCATCAATGTTTTCACAAAAACCTCAGGAACCGGGTTGTAAATTCCATCACCGGCAGGGGATATTTTTGTTTCAATATTATAGTAAACCGGCTTAAGTTTATTTGCCTTTACGTATGCTTCAACGCTATCAATTAAATCGCTAAGCAGGGGTTTATGTGTTTTTATCTTTACCTGATCAGGAAAACGCGGATGTGGTTTACTACCCGCATCAAAACGACTAATACTTTCATAAGTCATTTTATATAAAACTAAACCTCGCTCTTCCTCTTTGGTAACATCTGTATGATCAGGCTTACGCATAAAATCTGAAGACATGTAGGCATCATGAGACACAACCACTTTTCCATCACCGGAAATAACGACATCCAACTCCAAGGTTTTTACGCCTAATTTGACGCCATTGAGCATTGAAGCTATTGTATTTTCTGGCATAAGTGCCATACCACCACGGTGGCCTTGTATATCTATTTTTTGTTGCCCATAAGCAGTATTTAGTATAAATAGACCTCCGTTAACGAGTATCAGTATAAGTTTCTTTTTCACAGCACAAAGTACTTAATCCTGCTTATTCTAAAAGTTAAAGCAATATTAAATTTAATTCTCAGATCTAATTATTTCTCGGCAAACGCATCCTGTTACCTTCATATTATCTTAACACATGGTGTTAATTAAACATTATAAACAATAGTTTCTTAACGAACAAATAGATTCCAGTTAATACCAAAACGACACCTTCGTAAAATAAAATTATACTCATACTATGTTTAAAAATCTACTATTCGCATTTATGTTGTTATGCCTTTGTGTAAAAAACCCTGTGCTCGCACAGACTACACAAGCATCAATTGTCGGAGCGGTTTCCGATGGAACAAAGAAACCTATTCCTGGAGCCTCGGTTGTGATAAGAAACAACTCTACTGGTTTCACTACCAGGACCTCGACAGATTCCAAAGGGGCATTTTTATTTAAAGAACTTCCCCTGGGTGGCCCCTATTCTATAAAGGTGGCATTTGTAGGATATGGTGATCAGACCAGAAGTGGCTATATACTAAATTTTGGGGACGTGTTAAAAGTTACTGTTGATATGCAGGAAACTGCTCAAAATCTGGAAGCAGTTGAAGTTAATGCCTCAGGCTTAAAAAACAAAGTTAAAAACTTTGGAGCTTCTACAGAGATCAGTGCCAAGACCATGAACCAGTTGCCTGTAAACGGACGGAACTTTACCAATCTAATGGATCTTTCTCCATTGAGCCGGGGCAGTGCCATTTCAGGTCAGTTAGCTTCCTCAACAAATTACACCATTGATGGAATGAATGCTAAAAACCCAACCTCATCAGGAAGTACAACAAGTCGTAGTGGTGCCCCCTACTCCATCTCTATTGAAGCAGTTCGGGAATTCAAAGTTGTAACCAACCAGTACGATGTTACATTTGGAAGATCTGGTGGCGGTTCCGTAACAGCGGTAACCAAATCAGGAACCAATACGGTTAGTGGAAGCGCTTTCATGTATGGCAGAGCCGATTGGCTGGCAAGTCCTTATGACATTAGAGGGATTAAGCGCAATAACGATTTCTCAACCTATCAGTATGGATTTACGTTAGGCGGCCCTATCATTAAAGATAAGCTCCATTACTTTGTTGGAATCGATCATCAAAAAGACTCACGACCGCTAATCATTGCAGATATTAATGGTGCAGTAGACGAAGCCAGGTTTAGAATTACAAATGATACCTTGGCAAAATTCCTGAGCATAGCCAGAGCGAAATATGGTATAGTCGATACTCCTCAATATGGCAGCTTTAATAAAAAACGCGGTAGTGATGCAGCCTTCGCTCGTATAGACTGGCAGATTAACAATATGCACTTGCTGACCATTCGTGATAACTATACGAATGATAGAAATCCGCTTGGTTTAACAGACAACACTGCCATAAACTTTTATGAAAGTTATGGTAATGATAAAAACGTTGACAATAGTTTGCTTGCAAGTTTGCGTTCTACAATTAATAGTAAAGTTACCAATGAGCTAAAAGTTCAGCATTTGTATACTTTTCAGGCAAGCACGCAAAATGATCAGCTTAAATTTGCTATTCCGAGAGCTATTGTTGGTAACGTTCAATCTATCTTGTCTGATGGTTCTTCAGCTTCCACTGCTATCCAAATTGGTGGTCACCGTTTTGCACAGGAAGGTTTTACTAACAATGTGTTCCAATTGGTTGACAACTTATATTACAATACAGATAAAATCAGATATACATTTGGCTTGGATGTAATGTATACACATGCCAAATCATTATACGGCAGTGAGGTAAATGGAAGATTTGAATATACAAACTCTGCAGCTGGTTCATCGCTAACCAATTTTAACAATCTTGTTGCCAATAGGTTCTATCGTGAAGTACCGTTGGTAAACGATTTGACAGTTAACGCAGGGATCTGGAATACAGCAATATATGGTCAGATGCAAACCAAGCTAGGCAAGGGCTTAGACTTTGTTGGCGGTCTGCGTATGGATTACAGCTCTTATCCAAAATCACCGCTTAATCAAAAACTAGTAGATGAGCTAGGAGTAAGAACGGATCATAATTTGAAACAACTCCTGATTCAGCCAAGAATTCAGTTCGACTGGGATATTAATGAAAACAGAACCGATTTTGTGCGTTTCGGAGCAGGTATATTTGGATCTGATGTTAATAATTACGTAACAATTAACAACTTAACTTTCGATGGCAAGCACCTTGCTACGGTAGACGTTTTTGGCGCTACTGTTCCTACACCTAACTTCCCAGGATATAGAGATGGTACAGTGCCTACTCCTACATTAGCTGCTTCGCAATTACCAACAATCAACACCTATGCAAAAGATGCAAAGATTCCAGTAGTCTATAAGGCAAATTTGTCCTACAGTAAATTCCTGACGGACAGGCTTAAAGTAGGTATTACCGGCTACGCTTCACTTGGCCGTAACAACTACATGTACGTAGATAGAAATATGGCGGCAAATCCATTTTTCACACTACCAAACGAAGACAATCGTGGCGTTTTTGTACCGGTTATCCCAAGCAATGGTTCTGCAGATTGGAAGACAGGTCGCATCAGCAATAGCTTTGGAAGGGTTCTTGAGCTAAACAGCAAAGGTAGAGTGAACCAGTTTGCAGTAGTGTTGGATGCAACCTGGAACTATTTTAAAGACGGGCAAATTTTTGCAAGTTATACCCGAAATGATGCAAGGGACAATACATCTTACAATGGTAACGTAGCCAACTCTGCTACTCTTTCACTTCCCGTAAAAGATGATCCGAGAGACCTTAGCCATATGACCTATTCTGATAACCAATTCAGAAATAAAGTGGTGATATACGGCACCCTACCTACCTTTTATGGTTTTACTACTGGCGTACGTTACTCAGGAATTGGAGGAACCCGTTATAGCTTAATTTCAGGAACCAATAACAATGGCGACTTTGTAGCGACCAACGACCTAGCATATGTTTTTGATAGAAATAACGCTAGTGTACCTGCAAACGTTCGCACTGGATTGCAGACCATACTTGACAATCCTGCTGCAAGCCAAAGTTTGAAAGATTACATCACTAAATATTCTGGTCAGATTGCACAGCGTAATGGTGGTATAAACAATTTTTTTGGAGTCGTTGATATCAGGGTGACTAAAAAGTTCAAACTATATAAATCTCATACGTTAGAAGTTTCGGGAGATATTTTCAACTTTGCTAATTTATTAAAAAAGAAGTGGGGAGTGAATGAAAATTTAGGAACCCAAGCACTATATGCCTTGAATGGTAAAGCAGCGGTGGCGGCAACCCCAACAACTCTTGCAATTCCTGCAGTTCCCAACTACGATGCAGCGGCTAAAAGCTTTAATTATCGCGTTAACAATGCCGGTATAGTTGTTCCTTCTGGAAATCCTTATCAATTCCAGTTTGGATTGAGATACGGATTTTAAATATTAGAAAATGATTATGAAAGTCGCCTCACTTAATTTTGAGGCGACTTTTTCGTTACCGGATTATTTAACAAAAGCTTAATCCTCTAACATAAACCTATCACTTTTAATCTTGTTGATAGACCGACCACTCCTAAGTAAAACTTGTTCATTATTATGAAGTTTAAACACATTTGTTTTATTATTAACCCGGCATCGGGCAAACCCAAACCTATACTTTCAATAATCAATCAGGCACTTGAGGGTACAGGCATTGACTGGGATATTTACGTTACCAAAAAGAACAGGGGCGCTGGTGAAATTGCTACTGAACTTCTCGGAACAACGGACTTGATAGCCGTATATGGCGGGGATGGATGTGCAACTGAAGTTGCAACTGCACTCCATGGCAGTAAGACACCCCTTGCAATTATTCCCGGCGGTACAGCTAACATAATGGCCAGAGAGCTGGGAATTCCACTGGAAACCGAAGACGCACTAGCACTTCTTATAGCTGATGACCAAGAAGTGCAGTCCATTGACATGGGCCTATTTAATGGTCAGCCCTTTTTACTGAGGGTGAATATCGGCATTATGGCAGACATAGTGCTACACGCCGATCGCAGTCTCAAGAACAGTGTTGGCCAGCTAGCTTATGGAATTACCGCTATCAAAACTATTGCTCAGGCTGAACCAGTAAAGTATTATTTAGAGATAGATGGGGTGGTGTTTGAGGAAACCGGGGTTTCACTTACCGTGACCAATTCGGGTCATGTAGGTATCGGTGATTTTGCATTGCAACCTGGAATAAGCATTACCGACGGTTTGTTGGACGTTATCCTGATGAAAGATGCCAGCTTACTTTCTGTACTCAAAGTAGCCGGAAGCACATTGCTGCAAAACGAAACCGAAGCGCTGATTCATTGGCAATGCAAACAGATTATGATCCGTATGGATCAGGCGCATAGTTTGATTTGTGATGACCGTGAAGAGACTACAGACTCCATTACCATTACCGTTGTTCCCGCTTCAATTCTTATCCTGACAGCCAAATCAGTCCATTAACATGTTAGCGCAAATTAAAAGTATACTCACACTAATCGCCATATTTTTTCACAAAGTATACGATAATCTTTACCGGGTCTTGATGGGAATGCCTACCCTAAAACGCTGTCAGATCACGGCCAACCTTTTTCTTGGCAGCCAGTACAACTTGGTCGGCCTGCGCAAGATGAAATCTTTGGGCATCACGGCCATAATTAACATGCGGGAATACTCAGTTTACAATGAAGCCCAGTACGCCGGTTTCAATTACCTGCATCTGCCTACCATAGACAACACTCCCCCCGACATTAGGGCATTGATGCGGGGTGCAGATTTTGCAGACCAAGAAATTAAAAAAGGCGGCAAGGTCTATATCCATTGTAGGCAGGGTCTTGGGCGCGGCCCTACCATGACTATCGCATACCTACTCAAAACAGGCCTTACCTATGATGATGCTTTTATGCTGGTTAAAAAAGCACGTACCTTTATCAATCCCCGTCCCTTGCAAATTCAAAGGCTAAAAGAGCTGGAAGAATTGTATAAGAATCAGAATTAATGATGATACGGGGTTTTCTGTAGACTCAAAGCCATTCCTGGCAGGTCATCAGTTCTTCCAATAGCCATTCTCTATTTTTAGAATTTGGCTGGAAACTTCTATAATAACCCTGGTTAATATAAGTGCCTGGTTTAAACGATTTCATAATCAAAAGTTTAATGCAAATGTCGTTCTTATTTTAGATATCTGAATAAAACTAAAATAAGAAATAATGTTATTTTAAATAGGTAAAACTGGAATAAGAGCTTGGAAGAATCGTACTGATTAGATCCTGTTAAGCCTGATTCAAAATGGCGAAATGAGTATTTAGGAATGCAAAAGAAAGAATTATTTCCTTCCCCCCAACTTTTCTACTTGAAACCATAATCACTCCCCAACTTTTAAACTTGATCCAAACAAACGTTTAAATAGTGCCTAAAAATAAAAAAGCTCCAGATTTCTCTGAAGCTTTTTAAGTGGTATGGGCCGGGATCGAACCGGCGACACATGGATTTTCAGTCCATTGCTCTACCGACTGAGCTACCGTACCTACTTCCCGTTTGGGATTGCAAATGTAGTGTCTTTTTTTGAATAGCAAAATCTTTTTTGAAAATAATTACATATCTGGCTATTTTATTTAAAACGCATATAAATTTAAACTTTATGCATGCATAATAATTTGAATTGCTGTATTTATTTTAACTTAGCAACACTATAGAGATATTCAAAGATGGTGTCACAAATCATATTTATAGCAATAACGATATCGGCAATAGCCTTGTTTAGTTATAACCTCAAAAAAATCATCAGGAATATCCGGATTGGAAAAACGGCGAACAGAACTGACCTACCTCAAAAAAGGTTTATGACCATGCTAAGGGTAGCATTGGGACAAACAAAAATGTTCTTCCGTCCTATTCCTGCAGGGCTTCATCTTGTTGTTTATGTGGGCTTCGTAATTATCAACCTGGAAGTTCTGGAGATCATGATCGATGGGATCTTCGGCACCCATAGGGTTTTTGGTGGTCTTGGCAGCCTTTATAATTTCCTTATTGTATCATTTGAAATCCTTGCCCTCGGGGTATGGCTGGCCTGTGCTATATTCCTGATTAGAAGAAATATTATTAGGTTAAAGAGATTTAGGGGAGTAGAAATGACAAACTGGCCCAAGTCAGATGCAAACTATATCCTGATTACAGAAATACTATTAATGACAGCCTTTTTGCTGATGAATGCCGCAGATGCGAAGCTCCAGGCATTGGCTTCCGATCACTACATAACCGCCGGTGCTTTTCCTGTTAGCCAGTACCTGCAAAATTTATTGCCAAATACAGAGGCATCTCTAATCACAATAGAGCGCAGTTGCTGGTGGTTCCACATCATCGGTATATTTACTTTTCTTAACTACCTGCCCTACTCAAAACACTTCCATATACTATTTGCCTTTCCTAATACCTATTTTTCCAACTTGGAGCCTAAAGGGGAATTTACAAACATGGCTAATGTTACTAATGAGGTAAAGGCAATGCTTGATCCGTCTTTTATACCAGAGGAAGCTGAAGCTGGCAGATTTGGCGCAAAAGATGTAAATGACCTAACATGGGTAAATCTAATGAATGCTTATACTTGTACGGAGTGTGGCAGATGTACTTCTGTTTGCCCGGCAAACATTACAGGAAAGGTACTTTCTCCCAGAAAGATCATGATGGATACCAGGGATAGGCTGGAGGAAGTCGGTAAAAACATAGACAAGACAGGAAGTGGTTTTGATGACGGAAAATCTTTAATTGACACCTACATCAGTAGAGAAGAGATATGGGCCTGTACAAGCTGCAATGCATGCACAGAGGCGTGCCCTATCAACATAGATCCTCTAGCGATCATTACGGAGCTTAGAAGATATGCGGTAATGGAGGAATCACAATCACCTCCAAGTATTAGTGCGATGTTAGGCAATATTGAGAATAATGGCGCTCCATGGAAATATTCACCGGCAGACAGGTTAAACTGGGCTAAAGAAAATTAATTCAACAACTATAAATTCAGAGCGTAAGTAAGCGTTAAGATGAGCGAGCAACTAAATTTTGAAGTGCCAACAATGGCAGAACTGATAGCTAAGGGCGAAGAACCGGAAATTTTATTCTGGGTAGGCTGTGCAGGAAGCTATGATGAAAGGGCACAAAAAACTACGCGAGATATTTGCAAGATCCTGCATCATGTAGGTATAAAATATGCAGTATTGGGCACCGAAGAAAGTTGTACCGGAGATCCTGCAAAGCGTGCAGGCAATGAATTTCTTTTTCAGATGCAAGCCATGACCAATATAGAGGTCTTAAATTCTTATAACATCAAGAAAATAGTAACAGGCTGCCCCCATTGTTTCAACACCATCAAAAATGAATATCCCGGCTTAGGCGGAACTTATGAGATAATCCACCACACCCAGCTTATCCAGCAACTGATAGATGAAGGAAAGCTGAAAGCAGAAGGCGGTGAGAGCTTTAAAGGAAAAAAAATAACTTATCATGATCCATGCTATCTTGGACGGGGTAACGGCATTTATGAGGCACCTAGAGCCGCTCTTGAAATCCTTGATGCACAACTGGTAGAGATGAAACGCTGCAAATCTAATGGCCTCTGCTGTGGAGCCGGAGGAGCACAAATGTTTAAAGAGCCTGAAAAAGGAAATAAAGACATCAATATTGAGCGCATTGAAGAAGCGCTTGAAACCCAGCCCCAGATCATTGCAGCGGGATGTCCCTTTTGCATGACAATGCTTCGCGATGGTGTGAAGTTAAAAGATCAGGATCAGAACGTACAGGTTTTGGATATCGCAGAAATAACTGCAAGAGCAAATGGCTTGTAAAAATCTGCATATTGCTTCGCTCAATTCCGGAAGTAACGGGAATTGCTATTACGTTGGGAATAATGAAGAAGCAATATTGGTTGATGCAGGCCTGTCTTGCCGGGAAACCGAACGCCGCCTGCAGCGCATTGGCCTATCCATGCATAAGATTAAAGCGATCTTTATCTCTCATGAACATTCGGACCACATAAAAGGATTATGCAATCTTGCAGCAAAACATAACCTCCCGGTTTATTTAACTCCAGGAACACATATAGGTTGCAAGTGCAACGTTAGGCAAGATCTGATAAAATATATTGGAGCAAATAATCCAGTCCATATTGGCAGCTTAGAAATTATTGGTTTTCCAAAATTGCACGATGCAGCAGAGCCATTCAGCTTTATAGTGTCTTGTGGCACTACTAGAGTGGGTGTTTTCACGGACCTAGGAATCGCATGCGAACAGCTTACCTTCTATTTCAGGCAATGTAATGCAGCTTTTTTGGAAGCCAATTATGATGATGAGCTACTTAGTAAAAGTGCTTACCCTTACTTTCTTAAAAGACGCATTACAGGTGGTAGAGGTCACTTATCAAACAAACAGGCACTAGATCTTTTCATCCGCCATAAACCAGCTTATATGAGTCATCTATTGCTTTCTCATTTATCTAAGGATAATAATTGTCCTGAGCTTGCAAAAAATCTATTTATGCAGCACGCTGGAAATACAGAAATCATCGTAGCATCAAGATACCAGGAGACCGAGGTTTATACTATTTTTGAGCAAGTAACTGCGCATTTATCCGCGTAAGCCGTACAGATAAATCATTTAAGTCTTGTGGCTCTATATTCTTTAATGGGATAGTCATGTAATTAGCCATACTGTCTAAATCTCCTTGCTTCCGGTCATTATATGTTTGCACAATTACGTCGTCACCTGCAGTACGCAATACTACGGTTCCGTTTTTATCATTGCCATAGTAATCTATAGTTTTAAACTTCCTTAAATTAAAAGAAAAATACTCCACCTTT
Organism: Pedobacter sp.; assembly: GCA_025351765.1. Classification (GTDB taxonomy): domain Bacteria; phylum Bacteroidota; class Bacteroidia; order Sphingobacteriales; family Sphingobacteriaceae; genus Pedobacter. Next base: position 34,298 of record JANXVH010000071.1, on the reverse strand, counting down.
CCATTGCCATAAAAACATTTATACCGACAAAAGCCACTGTTGGTAATATTGAGTTCGTAACGCTTTAAAGCAGGAATTTCATAAGCATCATCATAGTGGTCCCTAAATATCTTTTGAAGAAACAGGCTTTCTTCTACCAGATCAGAAGGACGAGAAAAGGCCATAAAAAACAAACAGAAAGCGGCAGCAAGACATGTTTTCAAATTATTTTTAAACTTTTTCATCACGGAAATGATTTCAGGGCATCAAGTTAAAAAAAAATGTAATTTTGAATATGAGTTTTTCTCCACAATCTAAAGTTTGGGTATATCAAAGTGACCGCGCATTTACTGATAATGAAGTAGCAGAAGTTCAGCAAAAATTAGGTGATTTTGCTGCACAATGGAAGGCGCACGGCCATCAGCTTAAAGCTAAAGCAGAGGTGCTTCTCAATTTTTTTATAGTATTCACTGTTGATGAGAGTACTTCTGGTGCCACAGGATGTTCTATTGATGCTTCTGTACGGGCAGTAAAGGAAATAGAAGCGCAATACAGCGTAGATCTATTTAATAGGTTTAATATGGCTTATATTGTAGATGATAAGGTTATTGTAACCAATAAAGAAGATTTTGAAACTTTAATTAATATTAAAGCAGTAGGCTCTAAAACAATAGTTTTTAATAATATGGTGCAAAACCTGCAAGAATTTGAAACTAAATGGAAAGTGCAATTCGAACAGAGCTGGCACAATATAGTTTTTGCCCACCTGCTGCAATAACCATACAGCTACTACAAAAAACCAGCTTGATTAGCAAATTATCTATAGCCCTATCGACTCAGTTAAAAATCTAACGGTCCCAGCCTACGCATATTTCTTATGATCAGGTATTGTCGGTGCTTAACATAAAGTGTTGGTTTCCTTGGCGTCCAATGTCTGGGATTAGGAAAACAAGCAGCTATCAATGCAGACTGAGATCGACTAAGCTTATCACAGGATTTACCAAAATATTCCTGCGAGGCTGCCTCTGCTCCGTAGATACCGTCCCCCATCTCTATTACGTTAAGGTAAATTTCCAGTATTCTTTCCTTGCTCCAAAGTATTTCTATAAGTAGCGTAAAATATGCCTCAAATCCCTTCCTAATCCAAGATCTTCCTGGCCACAAAAATACGTTTTTAGCTGTTTGTTGTGATATGGTACTTCCGCCTTTGACGTTCTTCCCTTTTTTATTTGTTTGAAATGCCTTTTCAATGGCTTTAACATCAAACCCAAGGTGACTTAAGAACAATTGATCTTCTGCTGAAACAGCGGCTCTTTTTATATTGTCAGACATGTCCTCAAAGTCAACCCACTTCTTTTCCATTTTTGCCGGTTTGTCGTCTGAGCTCCGTTCCATATTACGCTGTATCATCAACAGAGTAATAGGTGGGTTTATAAAGCGATAAACCAAAACCCACAAAAAGGTTACCATTAGAAACCACAGGAACATTCTTGAAATAACGGAAGTAACTTTCTTTAAGCGTAGATTTTTAGAGCTCTTAGCAGCTCTTATTTGCTTTGCCATCCGCCAAATATAAATAAATGAGCAACCCAAATCAAGTTGTAGATCTAAGATCATAAAAAAAGCGCTCAGATATCTCTGAACGCTTTCTTGTATCGGTAGTAAAGATTACTCAGCAACTACTGCGAAAGGAACTTTAACTTTCACTTCTTTGTGCAAGTTTAAGTTGGCAACATAATCACCAACAAATTTAGGCTCAGTTTCAAAAGTAATACGGCGACGATCAACATCAAAACCTTGTTGTTTCAATGCATCAGCAATCATAATGGTGTTAACTGCACCAAAAATCTTACCTGACTCACCTGCTTTTGCACCAATTGAAAGTTTCACTTCTGTTAAACGTTCAGCAATGCCTTCTGCGTCTTTCTTAATTTTATCTTGTTTAAAAGCTGCTTGCTTCAAGTTTTCTGCTAAAATTTTTTTCGCAGAAACAGTTGCCAACTGACCAAACCCTTGTGGGATCAGGTAGTTACGACCATAGCCTGGCTTTACATTTACGATATCGTCTTTTTCCCCTAGGGATTTAATATCTTGTTTTAAAATGATTTCCATCTCTCAGTTCCTATTTTAATTGGTCAGCAACAAAAGGCAACAAACCAATGTGGCGTGCGCGTTTAACCGCCTGCGCCACTTTACGTTGAAATTTCAATGAAGTACCAGTTAAACGGCGAGGTAAAAGCTTACCTTGATCATTGATGAATTTTAACAAAAAATTTGCGTCTTTGTAATCGATGTATTTAATGCCATTTTTCTTAAAACGGCAATATTTCTTCCTGTTATCGTCCACTTTTGGAGCGGTAACATATTGTATCTGATCCTTTGCCATTATACTGCAGCCTCCTGTTTTGGTTTCTTATTAAAAGCTCCGCTGCGTTTCTTCTCATTATACGCAACCGCATGACGGTCTAATCTAATGGTAAGGAAACGCAATACACGCTCATCACGCTTAAGCTCCAATTCCAATTTACTAATTACATCACCTGTAGATTTGTACTCTGTAAGGTGAAAAAATCCGCTTGCTTTCTTTTCAATCGGATACGCTAATTTTCTCAAACCCCAATTGTCCTCTTGAACAATTTCGGATCCGTTATCAGTGAGGATCTTGCTAAATTTAGCTAGTGCTTCTTTAGCAACTTCTTCTGACAACAACGGGGTTAGAACGATAACAGTTTCGTACTGATTCATTGTTATTATTTGTTTTTTAATTTAATTCCGTACTTTTATTACGGGAGGGCAAAGCTAACAATAAATTTCTAATAATCAAAAGGTTTAATGTTTATCCAAGCCATGTAGTCTCATCATCCGGAATTAAACTATTTTCCAAAATGATACTTAATTCCGATTTGCACTATCTCCAGCTTAACTGCAAAGGCATTGTAATTTGATATGGAATATTCAGGTGTATAAGTAACCCCAGCTTCAATCTTTTTATTAAAAAGAACCCCAGCATTAACATTATAAGCAATAGTGGTACTGGTCAAACCTATATCGGTTTCCACAAATTGATCAGGTGATCCAGAAATAGGAACTGATCTGCCTGCTTTATTATTGTTGAATTTTGAATAATTTAATACTCCACCAATACCGAGAAAGACCTTTATTTTCTTAGTGTTATATAAATTAGCCATCACTTTAGGATTGAGGCATAGCGTAATGTGATCGAATGAATGTACATTTTCACCATTTGCAATCTTCAAATCTTTACCCATTAGCACCGAAAGCTCTGCCCTGTAAACAAAAAATGCGGAAGACGAGCCATTAAATAAATCAGCCCCTACAGAAATTGTTGGCATTAAAGAAGATGTTTTAATAGCCGCATTATTTGCAAGCACATAATGACCAGTATACGTTGGCGAGGTATTAGCAACGCCCACTCCGACAAAAAGCCTGACGTTTTTCTTAGCTACCCTGACAACCTCCCTATTCATAATGGCGACTATTTTTAAAATATCTGCCTCATTATAGTTCAGGGTACCCATATCACCTTCAAAATAATTGGTTCCTGTGTTCAGGTTTCTCATTTCAAACAACAATTGCCCCTTATATCTGTCTCTGCTGATAATACGGTTACTATTAACAGCTTCAAGATACTTGGTTCTAATCAACTCATAAGGTTCACTACTTTTGCTGTCCTTTAAATAAAATCTTTCCTTAATATCATCGGTATACGAATACAGAGACACCTGACTACCTTTTTGTAGAACCTTTAAAAAAACTGTTGCAGTTTTAACGGAAGAATCCAACCCAACTTTTAACTGTTCGGTTTTAGTAGGCCCCTGACTAATGTCTACGTTAAAGCGCTCGAACTTTTCGAAGTCATTAATTCCATAAGCCTTGCAATTTTCCAAGGTCATGGCTTGTATTGACCCATTCTCTCCTGGCTTAAACCTAAAATAGGAAACTGAATTAACACCAGGTTTATAATCGATATACCCTTCAAGGGTATCCTTCGCATTATTAACAATATAACCTCTTTGAAAATTTGACTGTGCAGAACAGAGCATAGGAATGGCTAGCAATAAGCCCATGAGAAAGCGTTTCATATTATTGGGTTGTTTGGTAGCCCAAAATTAATTTAATTCGGACAAATAAAGCCATACTGAAAAAAATTTATTGATTTTTTTATTTCCCAACAATATTATACACGTCTGTAAAAAATTTATAATTTCGTTGTCGCATGGAGAACTTTATCGTATCAGCTCGTAAGTATCGCCCGGCAACGTTTGAAACCGTTGTTGGTCAGCAGCACATTACGGGCACGCTTAAAAATGCGATAAAAAATAACCAGCTTGCTCAGGCATTTTTATTCTGCGGTCCTCGGGGTGTCGGTAAAACAACGTGCGCACGGATACTTGCAAAAACCATCAATTGCACCAATTTAACTGCAGATCAGGAAGCTTGCGGCACATGCGATTCTTGTGTGTCTTTCCAGACAGGTCATTCGTTTAATTTTCATGAATTGGATGCGGCGTCTAACAATTCAGTAGATGACATCAGGAGCCTGATAGATCAGGTACGCATTCCGCCACAGGCTGGAAAATATAAAATCTATATTATAGACGAGGTGCACATGCTTTCCGCAAATGCATTTAACGCATTCTTAAAGACGCTTGAAGAACCACCCTCCTATGCTATTTTTATTTTAGCTACCACAGAAAAACATAAAATCCTGCCGACTATTCTTTCCCGTTGCCAGATCTTTGATTTCAACAGGATACAGGTAGATGATATTGCAGCGCTTTTAAACAAGATCGCAGTACGTGAGGAGATCCAGGTAGAGGAAGACGGACTACATATTATTGCTCAAAAAGCAGATGGTGGTTTAAGGGATGCCCTTTCTATGTTTGATCAGATTGTAAGTTATAGCAACAAAAACCTAACCTATAAATCTGTAATCGCCAACCTGAACATCCTGGATTACGATTATTATTTTAAGCTTACCGATTTTCTAACTACCGCTAATGTCAGCGAAGTGCTCATCTTATTTGACGATATCCTGAACAATGGCTTTGATGGCAACAATTTTATAAACGGCTTATCTTCTCATCTTAGAAATTTACTGGTAGCAAAAGACCCACAAACTACCCGCTTACTTGAAGTAAGCGAAAACATCAAACAGCGCTATATCAACCAAAGTCAACTTACACAGGTATCATTCATATTAACAGCATTAAACCTAGCCAATCAATGCGACCTCAATTATAAGAGCAGCAAAAACCAGCGATTACAGGTAGAACTCTCCTTGATCAAGATGTGCCACATCCCTTCCGTGCTCAATCTCGCACAGCTATCGAAATCAAGCCCATCAACTGACGAAGAGATCAGATTAAAAAAAAAACTAATCTAAGTTCTGATCGTACAGAATCTGCGGCAAAAAAACCACCATCACCTATTGCTATAAATGTACGCGAAACATCTACCTCATCTACCGCTAGTAATCCCACCGGAAGGATAACTTTAAATCCTCCATCAGATCAAAATAAGGCAAGCACTTTAATACCCTCACTTACTGATTTGGAAAGAGTTGCAGCAGGTGATGACGATAAGGAGCCTAAATATATTACAGGCGACGCAAAGGAAGTATTCAACACAGCGCAATTTTTAGATTGTTGGAATGCCTACAGCGATAAGGTAAAAGAAGAAGGAAAAATAAATGTATATACCCTGTTAAGCACTTCAGAACCGCTATTACAAGATGATGATGTCATATTAGTACATGTAGAACATAAACTACAGGAAGGATTGCTACAAGACGAGATGATCGAATTATTGAACTACATTAGGCCGCGTTTAAAGAACTTCAACATTAGTATTAAAACCAAACAGGTAACTCGGGCAGTGGTAAATAGGTTATACACAAGTGCTGAAAAATATCAATACCTGGTAGAAAAAAACCCTAAATTGGAAGAATTACGAAAAAAATTTAACTTGGATATTAATAGCTAACATTAATTGGCTGGAACATCATTTATTGGATAACCCTCTTCATCCAAATCATCCCGATCATCTTCAGGTGTACGCGCAAGGATTTCATCTTCAGGATTAAGCATTATACTCTCTCCATTATCGATATGCATTCCTAAATCTACTAACCCACCTTCCATCTGGTCTTCTTTTTTAGCATACTCATCTCCAATATACGGATTGGCTTCGTCATAATCCGAGTTTGAGTCGGCACCATTTGCAGAAGGAGTCTCATAAGGGAATGGGTGATCATAATCTTTATCCGGACCCTTCACATCCACTTCAAAAGTATTCTTCTCTTTGTCGAAAGATAAATTGTTAAAATCCTTAGTTTCTCCTAAATCTGAACTGTGTATTTTGTCGCCAGAACCCTTATTTCCTGAAACACTATTTTCATTTGCGCTCATAACATTATAATTTATAAAAGTATAACGTTATCTAAACCGCATTTGTTTGCCATATTAACCAAAAAGCCCGTTTACAATTGCAAACAGGCTTTCCTTATTCTTTAAGGATTTCTATAATGCTGCGAGTGCAGTATTTAAGGTCTCACTTGGCAGCATAGCTTTAAACGCAAGGCCATCATTTGGATGGTAGTAGCCACCAATATCCTGAGGTTTACCTTGAGCAGCAATCAGTTCAGCAACAATTTTTCCCTCGTTCTCTGCTAATGCTTTAGCCAAAGGTGTAAATCTGGCTTTCAAATCTGCATCCTTGTCTTGCGCTGCCAAACCCTCAGCCCAGTATAGGGCAAGGTAAAAGTGCGAACCACGGTTGTCTATTTGTCCAACTTTACGCGCCGGAGATTTATCATTGGCAAGAAACTTCTCTGTTGCCAGGTCCAAAGTTTCGGCAAGCACTAACGCTTTAGGGTTGTTTTGTGTCTGCCCCAGGTGTTCTAAAGAGACAGCCAATGCCAAAAACTCTCCTAACGAATCCCAGCGCAGGTAACCTTCTTCCAAAAATTGTTCAATGTGCTTAGGTGCTGATCCGCCTGCTCCGGTTTCGAATAAACCACCACCGTTCATCAACGGTACAATTGACAACATCTTTGCAGAAGTACCCAATTCAAGAATCGGGAATAAATCTGTAAGGTAATCGCGCAATACGTTACCCGTTACAGAGATCGTATCCTCGCCTTTACGGATGCGTTTTAAAGTAATTTTAGTAGCTTCAATCGGCGATAAAATACGGATGTCCAACCCTGCTGTATCCAACTGAGCTAAATACTTATTTACTTTTTCAATGATCTGCCTGTCGTGCGCCCTTAGCTCATCCAGCCAGAAAATTGCTGGCGTAGCCGATAAGCGTGCCCTGTTTACAGCCAGTTTTACCCAATCCTGTATGGGTGCGTCCTTGGTCTGGCACATGCGGAATATGTCTCCTTTTTCAACCGACTGATCGAAAAACACTTTACCCTCAGCATCAGTTACACGAATATTTCCACCTGCAGTCGCCTGGAAAGTCTTATCATGAGAACCATACTCCTCAGCTTTCTGGGCCATCAAACCAACATTAGGCACAGAACCCATTGTTGTTACATCAAAAGCGCCATGGACTTTACAATCTTCAATAGTTGTAGTGTAAACACCAGCATAACAACGGTCCGGTATAATAGCAATAGTATCTTGTAGTTGGTTGTCCTTGTTCCACATCTGACCAGAAGTACGGATCATAGCAGGCATAGAAGCATCTACAATCACATCCGAAGGAACATGCAAATTGGTAATTCCTTTATCAGAATTTACCATGGCCAATGCTGGCCCATTTGCAATAGCTGCGTCAATAGCAGCTTTTACTTCTGCTTCTTTGGCGTTACCTGCCATCTTAGCATATACATCACCTAAACCGTTTCGTGTATCTATATTGATCTCTTTAAAAAGATCTGCATATTTAGTAAAAACATCTGCAAAATAAACTTCAACGATAGCTCCAAAAATAATAGGGTCTGAAACCTTCATCATCGTTGCCTTTAAGTGTGCAGAAAGCAACACTCCGCTAGTTTTTGCCTCAGCAATAGCTTCGGCAACAAAAGATTTCAATGCAGAAATACTCAATACTGAGCTGTCAATCACCTCACCTGCTTTTAAAGATCCAAGTCCTTTTAATTCGGTAACTGATCCATTTGCGTCAACAAACTCTATTTTAAACTGACTTGCCTCTACTACGGTAACAGATTTTTCTGAACCATAAAAATCGCCGGTGCTCATGCTGGCCACTCTTGTTTTGGAATCGGCAGACCATTTACCCATCGAGTGTGGATTTGCTTTTGCATAATTCTTCACTGCTTTAGGTGCTCTTCTGTCTGAATTACCCTCACGCAAAACGGGGTTAACCGCAGAGCCTAATACCTTAGCATATTTAGTTCTGATCGCTTTTTCTTCGTCTGTCTGTGCGTTATCCGGATAGTCAGGAATGTTATATCCCTGGGCATGTAACTCAGCAATCGCTCCAACAAGTTGTGGTATAGAAGCAGAAATATTTGGCAGCTTAATGATGTTGGCTTCCGGCGTTGTAGCCAGGTTACCCAGCTCTGTTAAAGCATCGCCAACTTTCTGATCTTCTCTTAAAAATTCCGGGAAATTTGCTAAAATCCTTCCTGCTAAAGAGATATCTCTGGTTTCTACATCAATGCCCGCTGACGCGGTAAAAGCTTGTACAATTGGCAGCAATGAGTAGGTTGCCAACATTGGCGCTTCATCTGTTTTAGTATAGATAATTTTTGCTTTATTCGACATGTTGTTTGTAAATACAATTATAAAAATGAAAATAAAAGCAGATTACTTTTAGCAAACATGCTCCTATTAAAATCGCCTAAAGATATGATTTTGTTGCCAACCTGGCACACGCGGCAAACATATTAACGTAAATATGGTAATACATTTTAAAGAATACAGCACCTAAACTATAGCTTTGTTATTGAATGAAAAAAATCCTCAGCATCTTACTGACCATCAACTGCTCTTTAAGTTTTGCACAAACTAAAACTGACACCGCAAAACGCCTTAACGAAGTGATTATAAAACCCTATTTTTCAAGTCAATCCTTGCTCCGTTCAACAGGAAGTATTGGATTGATTGATCAGGGAACAATCGAAAAACAGCCTTCCAACTCCCTGGTAAGTGCCATCAATACCATTTCTGGTGTGAGGATGGAAGAGCGCTCTCCAGGCAGTTATCGCCTTTCTATAAGAGGCAGCCTCTTGCGTTCTCCTTTTGGTATCCGTAACGTAAAGATCTACTTTGATGATTTTCCTCTTACAGACGCCGGAGGTAACAGCTATTTAAACGCCCTGGACATAGCGGGTGCAGGACAACTGCAAATTTTGAAAGGCCCGCATGGAAGCATCTTCGGTGCCAACTCAGGTGGGGTAATCTTAATTCAGCCTCAAGACATTCCAGATAGCACATTGGCCACCGTAAAACTGGAGGGCGGCTCTTTCGGCTCCTTCCACCAAACTACCTTCATCAATAAACAATTCAACAAGTATACTTTAGGAATTACCCAAGCTTATCAGCGCAGCGATGGCTATCGGGATCATAGCGGCATGGGCCGCAAATATTTCCAGTTACAGCAAAAATGGGATTATGCCAAATACGCCAATCTTAAGTCATTGATATTTTATTCAGACCTGCATTACAATACTCCAGGAGGATTAACTGCAGCTCAACTTCTGACAAAGCCAGAGGGATCGCGAACAGCCACTCTTGCAACAAAAAGTGCCATAGAGCAGCGGGCAGGCATTTACAACAAAACCTTATACGGGGGAATCTCCAACTCATGGGCCATCAGCGAACATTTTAAACATGTTATAGCTTTGTTCTCTTCCTATACGGATTTCAAAAACCCTTTCATCACCAACTATGAAAAACGAAAAGAATTTACCCTTGGCCTGCGTTCCTATCTTGAGTACTCCAATAAAAGTGACGCCGCAAACCTGCGCTTTAATGTGGGCGTAGAAAGCATGCAAACCTCAACAGATTTCAACAACTACAATAATAATTTTGGCATTCAGGGTGCCGTACAGGCTTCAGACCGGCTAAAAGCAAAGTCTAATTTTGCGTTTGCGCACTTGAGTGCAGATATCGCACAAAAACTACTCATCGAACTATCAGCAAGCGCTAATCTTTACGGTTACAATTACGAAAGTCTTGCCCCGGTAGCCATTGCAAAACAGACCAAAAGATTCTCTACCCAACTTATGCCCCGCCTTGCACTATCCTACCTGTTTAACAAAGAACTATCGCTCCGTGCATCTGTCAGCAAGGGTTACTCTCCTCCCACCCTGTCCGAAGTTAGGGCTTCAAACAACGTAACTAATGTCGATTTACAGCCAGAAAAAGGTTGGAATTACGAAACAGGGGTAAGGGTTAAAGCAATGCAAAACCGCATATATGCAGATCTAACTGGATTTTACTACCACCTCAAAAACGCCATTGTACGCCGTGTAGATGAAAATGTAACTGAATATTTTGTTAATGCCGGAGGCACTAAGCAATGGGGGTTGGAAACTTCTCTCTCATATTGGATATTAACTGAAAGAAACACAGGCTTTTTAAAAGGCCTGCAACTAAAGAATAGTTATACCTTAAGCAAGTTCAAATTTGATAAATACCTTAACAATTCGGATAACTACTCAGGCAATTCACTAACCGGCGTACCGAAGGTATCTGTCGTAACCAGTCTTGAAGCTAGACTACCTAAATCAATCTACCTTTTTGCACAGCACAACTACACCTCCAGCATCCCTTTAAATGACGCAAACACTGTCTTCGCACACAAGTACCATCTGCTGCAGGCAAAAGCAGGTATTAAAAATTTTAGACTTGGCAGTCTGCCTCTGGAGATATTTGCAGGAGCAGATAATTTGTTAAATCAAAAATACAGCCTTGGCAATGACCTTAATGCTATTGGCGGCAGATATTTCAATGCCGCAGCAATCAGAAGTTTTTATGGAGGACTTGTTATAAAAATTCAATAGAATAGTCTTATATTTATTCCACATAATCAAATAAAAATGAACAAAAAAAATTTCCAAGGCCTTTTATTACTGGCTCTGGTATTAATGAGCAGCCTAGTATCGGCACAAAAAAAGAGGGTATTGGTATTCTCAAAAACTGCCGGTTTCCATCACTCCTCCATCAACGTGGGTATGGCAGCCATCCAAAAGCTGGGTGCTGAGAATAAAATTGCAGTTGATACCACCAGAGACGCGAGTAACTTTAACGCAGCAAATCTTAAAAAATACGCTGCAGTTATCTTTTTAAACACAACAGGAGATGCATTGAATGATGATGAGCAAGGTGCTTTTGAGCAGTTCATCAAGTCCGGAAAAGGTTTTGTTGGTGTACATTCTGCAACTGATACGGAATACGATTGGGTCTGGTATGGTAAACTGGTAGGCGCTTATTTTGTAAGCCATCCTAACCAACAGGTAGCTACGCTTAACGTAGTAGACAGAACCACTATTGCTACCAAGCATCTTCCCGCGGTTTGGAGCAGAAAAGATGAATGGTACAACTTCAAAAACATCGCTCCAGATCTTAACGTGCTGATTACAATTGACGAAACCAGCTACAAAGGTGGCATTAATGGTGCTACTCATCCTATGGCATGGTACCACAGTTATGATGGTGGTCGTTCATTTTATACAGAACTTGGCCACGTTGAAGAGTCTTATGCAGATCCACTTTACTTAAAACATCTACTAGGTGGCATTAAATACGCACTAGGTGCTAAAATGAAATAAAAGAAATTTTTTGTTAATTTAATTACAAACGCCTATTTATGACGCCAACCATATAGAAACAGGCGTTTGTTTTGCTTGAATTATGCTGAAACCCTTCGATATGGCAAGCATAAAAATCGGTGTTTGATGGGTGTCTTTTCTTCCTGTTAAATCCTTATAAATGTATTAATAGCACAACTTGTTGCTTTTAATACATTTGGCAGGGCGATTGCTGTATACCAACATAAAAAATACAATGACTCAATTTTCTAAAATAATGTTTGCAGGTTTGTTGCTATCAGCAACAGCAGTTGCATGCAATAACGATAATAAAAGCACCCAAGGAAGCGACAGTACTAAAATGGTTTCCAATGACTCTACAATGGCGAGTACAGTCGTAGAATCTGCAGATAATTGCTATGATTACATAAAAACCCGTGATACTGCATCCTTAAAACTTCATGTACAAGGTCAGGAAGTTACAGGCGATTTAAGTTATAGACTGTTTGAGAAAGACAGTAATAAAGGTACAATTGCAGGAGTGATCAAGGGTGATACCATAATTGCAGAATATACTTTCGATGCTGAAGGAATGCGCTCCGTCCGCGAGATTGTTTTTCTTAAAAAAGACGGTAAGCTTTATGAAGGCTATGGAGATACAGAGGAGAAAGGTGTAAAAGTAATGTTCAAAAACCGATCTGCTTTAAAGTTTGATAGCGGTTTGGTGTTTTATAAAACCGCATGCAAATAGTTTAACAGTTTTCGAACCTTTCCCAAAACCCATCTGTAGGTAACTTGGCAAAAATATTTACAGGCTCTTTTTTCACTGGATGTAAGAATTGAAGTCGTCTAGCGTGCAAACAAATGCTGCCTTTCCTGCTTCCGCGTGGGTAGCCGTATTTGTTGTCGCCTACTATAGGACTACCTAACGTTGATAGTTGCACCCTAATTTGGTGGGATCGGCCAGTAAGCGGATCAACCTCTATGAGGTAATAACCATCAAGCTCTGTCAACAATTTAAAACTAAGTTCAGCTCGCTGACTCCCGTCCACCTCACTGTTATATGGGGTAACTACATTTTTCTGCGGATTTTTTACCAGCCAGTGCACCAGGGTACCAGATAATTTGGAAGGCTTATTTCTTACCACAGCCCAATAGGTCTTTTTTACTTCCCTATTCTTGAACACTGCATTCATGCGTTCCAGTGCTTTGCTGGTTTTGGCAAATAAAATTACACCACTAACTGGCCTGTCTAACCTATGTACAACACCTAAGAATGCACTGTGGGGTTTGTTGTATTTTTTAGCGAGGTATTTTTTTACCTGCTCGTCCAGAGGCTCATCTCCGGTATCATCAATCTGCACAATATCGCCCGCTTTTTTATTGACAGCAATTAGGTGATTGTCTTCATACAAAATATCTTTATCAGTAACAGGCATTAGTATTGTTCTTTGCTGTTTGGGAAATCTTTTGATTTTACATCGCTAATGTAGGATCCGGCTGCTCCTAAAATTCCTTCGTAAAGATTTAAGTATTGTCTAAGAAACCGAGGCTTAAAACCTTTGGTTAGACCTATCATATCGTTAACTACAAGAACCTGGCCGTCGCAGTCTGATCCAGCACCAATACCGATAGTAGGAATAGATAAACTTTCTGAAACTTCTTTGGCCAATCTGGCAGGTATCTTTTCCAATACTATTGCAAAGCATCCTGCATTCTGCAGGGCAAGAGCATCTACTTTTAATTTTTCTGCTTCAACCTCATCTTTTGCTCTAACAGTGTAGGTGCCAAATTTATAGATAGATTGAGGTGTTAGGCCCAAATGACCCATTACCGGTATTCCAGCTGTTATAATCCTGGAAATAGATTCTGCAACTTCGGTTCCGCCTTCTAATTTTACACCATGAGCACCAGACTCTTTCATGATTCTGATGGCAGAGTTAAGCGCTTCTTTTGAATTGCCCTGATAGGATCCAAAAGGCAAATCCACAACAACAAAAGCACGTGATGCCCCTCTTACTACACCTTGCGCATGGTAAATCATCTGATCCAGCGTTATAGGTAAAGTAGTTTCGTGTCCGGCCATTACATTAGAAGCAGAATCCCCTACTAGTAAAACATCCAAACCTGCATCATCAAGAATGGTGGCCATAGAATAGTCGTATGCTGTTAACATTGCTATTTTCTCACCACTATGTTTCATTTCCTGAAGAATATGGGTGGTAATGCGTTTTACTTCTTTGTTTACAGACATGGTATTTCGTTTTATTGTGGCAAACTTACTTTTTACATCTGAAATATAGACAGTTTTATTGTTTTAAAAAAGGGCTTGATATAAAGTTCCAAACACATATCTTTGTACTCCGAAATGAAGGGGTTATTTAACAGCACATTTGTTAATTACGAAAGCGACGTCAAAGTCGGATGTAAACTTCCATTTTCCTCATTTTCCTTCATCAAAAATTTTCATTTTAACAATCCGCATGACTAATTACACAAAGTTACCTGCAATTTTGCTACTTGCCGATGGCACTGTTTATTATGGTAAAGCTGCTGGAAAGATTGGCACAACCACTGGCGAAATCTGCTTTAACACAGGGATGACCGGTTATCAGGAAATCTTTACTGACCCTTCTTATTTCGGACAGATCATGGTTACTACCAATGCCCACATAGGAAATTATGGTATTCATAAAGATGAAACCGAATCTGATAGCATAAAAATTGCCGGCCTGGTATGTAAGAACTACAACATCGGGTTTAGTCGCAAAGAAGCTTCTGAGTCCATTCAGGATTACTTCCAAAACGAGAATATTGTAGGCATATCTGATATTGACACCCGCTCGCTGGTTCGCCACATTAGAAACAAAGGTGCAATGAACGGAATCATCTCATCAGAGATCACTGATTTAGATGAATTAAAAGCTAAACTGGCTAAAGTTCCATCTATGGACGGACTAGAGTTATCTTCTCAGGTATCCACCAAAGAGGCTTATTTTTATGGTTCTCCTGACGCCAGTCTTAAAATCGCAGCTCTTGATCTTGGCATTAAGAAAAATATATTAAGGAATTTTGATGCCAGGGATATCTATATTCAGGTATTTCCAGCCAGAACTACTTTCGCAGAAATGGACAGCTGGGGTGCTGATGGTTACTTCATTTCAAATGGCCCTGGTGATCCTTCGGCCATGCCTTACGCTATAGAAACAGTTAGAGAAATTCTTGCTGCAGATAAACCATTGTTTGGCATTTGTCTTGGTCACCAGTTACTTGCAGAAGCAAACGGAATTGGTACTATGAAAATGTTTAATGGCCATAGGGGGCTAAACCATCCGGTAAAAAATATCATCAAAAACCATTGTGAGGTAACGTCTCAAAACCATGGCTTTGGGGTAATTCCTGATGAGGTAAGAAAATCTGAAAAAGTAGAAATTACCCATGTTAATTTGAACGACCAATCTATAGAGGGTATCCGTGTTAAAGGCAAGAAAGCATTTTCTGTTCAATATCACCCAGAATCATCGCCCGGCCCACATGATTCCAGGTATCTGTTTGATGATTTTGTAGACATGATTAAGGGCGAATTAGCTTGGTAATAGGTATTTTACCCGCCAAATACATTATTTTACCGACATTTTTAAAGGGAAGTAACTTCGGTTACTTCTTTTTGTTTAAAACCTTGTTACATTTACCTCATGGAGAAGAGAAAGGTCATCATTAGCGTCAAAAACCTTGTAAAAAAATACGATGATTTTGTTGCCGTAAAAGGCATTAGCTTTGATGTTTACGAGAATGAGATATTCGGTTTATTGGGGCCTAATGGCGCAGGAAAAACCACCACACTGGAGATCATTGAAACGTTAAGGAAAAAGACATCCGGTGAGGTCTTTGTAGACGGACACTCTATAGATCAGGATACCAATAAGATTAAACGGATTATTGGCGTACAGTTGCAGGCAGCTGGCTATTATCCAAACCTCAACTTGATTGAACTACTGGAACTTTTTTCAGGTCTCTATGATGTGACCATAGACCCAATGGAAATGTTGGCTAAGGTAAATTTACAGGATAAAGCAAAAGCAAAATACAAAGCGCTATCTGGCGGACAAAAACAGCGATTCTCTATTGCAACTACTCTGATCAACTCTCCAAAGATCGTTTTTCTTGACGAGCCTACAACAGGCTTGGATCCCCAAGCTCGCCGTAATCTTTGGGACATGATCAACGAGATCAGAAGTAATGGAACTACAGTTGTGATCACAACTCATTATATGGATGAGGCAGAACAGCTTTGCGACAGGGTTGCTTTTGTTGAGCATGGTGAAATCATTGTGTTGGATACACCTGATGCTTTAATAGACAATCTGGTGAACAGTGGTTTTGAAAGAAAAAAAGAAGTGAAAAAAGCAAACCTGGAAGATGTATTCATTAACCTGACAGGTAAAGAATGGAGAGCTGATAACTAATATTACAGATGAACAAACCTTACAATAATTTTAACGCCACAATGGCGCTTGCTAAGGCAAGTTTCCGTTCCATCATGCGCAGTCCTTCTGCTGTTGTGTTTACCCTTGCCTTCCCGTTAATCTTTATTCTTGTTTTTGGATTCCTTGGGGGCGGCGGCGTAAAAATAGATCTGGCAGTTTCGCCACAATCAGATTTACAAAACCCGGTAATTAAAGCGCTAGGTCAAATTAGTGTGATTAGGTTAATAAACAACAAAAACACAGATGAAATAAACGTTGCATTAGAAAAAGGAAATTATGATGCGGTGATAAATGTGCAAAGAAATGCAGCAGGCAAACCCGCCTACCTGGTTAACGTAAAGTATACATCTGCTTCAATGGATAAAGGGAATATTTTAAAATCTGTATTAAATAACCTCCTTTATACGCTGAACACGCAGAACATTAAACCAACAATTGCTAAATTGAGCGAGACTATGGTAACGGGGCGTACCTACCGGACAATTGACTTTATATTACCCGGACAGCTTGGGTTTTCTTTGTTGAGTACAGGTGTATTCGGAACCGCTTTTGTTTTCTTTAGCCTGCGCCAAAACCTTGTTATTAAACGTTTTTTTGCTACACCGGTAAGCAGATCCAGCATTGTGTTTGGAGAAGGTATAGCACGAATAGGTTTTGCACTAATAGGGGCTTTATTCATTATCCTAGTGGGTCACCTCCTATTTAAGTTTACGCTTATACATGGAGCAATAACTGTAATCAATATGCTATTACTGGCACTAATGGGACTAATTGTCTTTATGGGCTTTGGATTTGTGGTATCTGGAGTTGCCAAAAGCGAGAGCACTATACCTCCCATTTCGAATATTATTACCCTTCCTCAGTTCCTGCTTTCAGGAACATTTTTTTCTATCGATGCTTTTCCTACCTGGTTACAGCCAATTAGCAGGGCACTACCCCTTACTTACTTAAATGATGCCATGAGAAAGGTAGCTTTTGAGGGCGCCGGACTATGGGATGTAAGGCAGCAGATTCTGATCATGATCATTTGGGGTATAGGTATTTACGCCGTTGCGGTAAAAGTTTTTAAGTGGGAATAGTCGCGTATTTAAAATTTATTATAACTTTGGGTATTGCCTCAGTAATTGTATATTATACACTAAGGCTTACGTAAAACAAAATATAAATAAAAATGAGTTTAATAATTGATGTTCATGCGCGGCAAATACTTGACTCCCGTGGCAATCCTACCATTGAGGTAGATGTAATTACAGAAAATGGTGTTCTTGGTCGTGCTGCAGTACCTTCTGGTGCTTCAACCGGTGTTCACGAAGCTGTAGAGCTAAGGGATGGCGATAAAAAAGTTTACTTAGGGAAAGGCGTTCTAAAAGCTGTTGCCAATGTAAATGATAAAATTGCCGATGAATTAAAAGGTATTGATGTATTTGAACAAACTGCTATAGACAGCTTACTAATTAAGCTTGACGGAACAGAAAACAAAGGAAACCTTGGTGCTAATGCTATTTTAGGTGTTTCTTTGGCAGTTGCAAAAGCTGCAGCACAAGAAAGCCGTCAGCCTTTATACCGCTACATTGGTGGTGTAAATGCAAATACATTGCCCATTCCAATGATGAACATCGTTAATGGTGGCTCTCACTCTGATGCTCCTATCGCATTTCAGGAATTCATGATTATGCCGGTTGGCGCTTCTTCTTTCTCTGAGGCTTTACGTTGGGGAACTGAGGTATTCCATAACCTTAAGGCTATTTTGCACGACAGAGGCCTTTCTACTGCAGTTGGTGATGAAGGTGGTTTTGCACCCAAATTTGACGGTACTGAAGATGCTGTTGAAACTATTTTACAAGCTATTGAAAAAGCGGGCTATAAACCAGGTGAACAAATATGTCTTGCTTTTGATTGTGCTGCTTCTGAGTTTTACAAAGATGGTAAATACGACTATACTAAGTTTGAAGGCGATAAGGGTGCCATCCGCACCAGTGCTGAACAAGCTGAATACCTTGCTTCTTTAACTGAAAAATACCCCATCATCTCTATTGAGGATGGTATGGACGAAGATGACTGGGCAGGTTGGAAAATGCTGACTGACAGAGTGGGTGATAAGGTACAGTTGGTTGGTGATGATTTGTTTGTTACTAACGTTAAAAGACTTCAACGTGGTATAGATGAAAAAACTGCCAATTCAATTTTGGTAAAGGTTAACCAGATTGGTTCATTGACTGAAACCATTAACGCTGTTTCTTTAGCACAAACTAACGGATATACTTCTGTAATGAGTCACCGTTCTGGAGAAACTGAAGATGTTACGATTGCAGATTTAGCTGTTGCATTGAACTGCGGACAGATCAAAACTGGTTCTGCATCTCGTTCTGATAGGATAGCCAAGTACAATCAATTACTTCGTATTGAAGAAGAATTGGGTGCTTCTGCGCGTTTTATCGGTAAAGACTTCAAATACGCAAAAAAATAAACTGATCAATATATGATCGTATAGCCAGTACTTTTACGAGTACTGGCTATTTATATTATTTTGGTATTGATTCCAATAAAAGATATATTTGTTTACATGAACCGTTTACTGCAGCTGATAAAAAATAAGTATTTCCTATCTGTTATTGCATTTGTAGTATGGATGCTATTCTTTGATAAGAATGACTTTCTTGCACAGTACGAATTCAAATCTGAAGTAAGTAAGCTACAGGAAGAGAAAGACTTCTATGTAAAAGAGATTGCTCAGGTTAAAAATGACTTAAATGAACTTAACACCAATCTGAATACTGCAGAGAAATTTGCTCGCGAAAAGTATTTCATGAAAAAAGATAATGAAGATGTATTCGTTATTATCCACGAAGCTAAAAAGGACTAGACTTCGCCGTTTCTCTTTCTAATAAACCACTCCATACTTAGTAATACAATAATTAGCGCAAACAGCCATTTGTAGTTGACAAGCTCCTCATATTTGCGGTCTTCGTAACTTAGCGTTTTAATTTGCTCATTGTTAACAATGTCATTATAGATATTTGAGAGTACACCTGGCATGTACATTTTACCGTTCGTTTGTGCAGACAAGCTGCCCAACAGTTCATGATTGGCAATGGTTTGCTGATACTCTGCCACAATGTTGTTGATGTAAAACAGTCCGCCCACTTTGTAGGCCTTTCCGCCTAATGTAGTTGCAGCGGTGTAATTGTAATTTCCCGGCGGCAGTGTCCCTGCATCGAGCTTATATCCTGTTTCTGTTCTGGAAAACAAATAATTATAAGACCTACCTTTTTCATTTTTTACCTGAATACTTACATCTGGTGTGTTTAAGGCCACGTAGCTGTCGTTATACAACGCAGCGTTGATCAACACGGGTTCATTCTCATCAAAAGAATTCTTTGCCGTATAAACCTTGAATTTTCTTTTGTCATCTTTTAAAGAAAGGTATTGCACAGACTTGCTGATCATGCCGCTTACAACAGTTTCTTCCATGTTATCTAACGCCTCAGAAAGTTTCCACCTCCAAATGCCTTCGCCTATCAGGTACGCTGTTTTCCGGCCATCCTCATTAGTAAAAATAAGTTGCGGATATTGCGTTTTGATTTTACCAATACGTTGATTTAAGGCAATCGCCGCATTAGTGTTTACCGTAATATTACCGAACGGCGCAAGTAACGGATCAAAATTTTCTATAGCTTTTGAAGCAAGGGCGTTGACGTCAAAAGCAGTAAAATTAGGATTAACATCTGAGTAAATTTCTTGCAATGCGCTAGTGTTACCAGTATAGCTCAATCCCTTCTGCATCTGGTTGAAGGCCCCTAGGTTACTTTGGGCACCCAAAACAAACCATACTGGAACAGCAGACTCCTTTATGCGACTTAGGAAAGCCTGTGCCACATCTTCTGTTGACGGAAGCTGGTATAGAATAAACAACCCGTAATCCTTCAGTTTAACAGCATTTAGCTCATCGCCAATAATTACTTTAACTTCATAGTGCTTATTGGCTGAAATAGCCTGTTTAAATGTGGCAATATCAGGGTGAGGTGCCGCTGCAGCAATCAATACTTTCTGCTTAGCATCAATCACATCAATAAAAATTTGTTGTGTGTTATTTGTATTAGACACTTCGTTTGGTAACAGTCCAAGTGAAATAGTATAGCGTTGCAAGCCGAGCTTTGTCGCTTTTAGCTTTAATGGAACAGTTTTAATAAAGGGGTTTGAAGTGATCTGCACTGGCACGGCTTTTACTTCCTTCCTATTCTCTTGCACCCTGAGCATCGCAGTAGTACCCTTACTTTCAAAAGCTTGTACCTGAACTTCTACCGTAAATTCATTGTCAAGATACACAATGTCATTGCTGTTAACATTGGCTACAATAAGGTCTCTTTTTGGAATGGTATCGCCAAGGGCGATGGTATATACCGGAGCTTTTAACTTGTTGACATCGTAAAGTGGACTACCGCCACGGTTAAATATTCCATCCGTAGCTAAAATAATGGCGCCAACATTTCTGTTCAGCAGTTCGTCATTTAACCGTGTTATAAATTTAGAGGCATTGGTTATTTTCCCTTTGTAAGAAAAATCAAATCCCGAGTTTATGCTATCGCTGAAGTGATAGCGCCGTACTTCATACTTTTCCGATAATCGTTCCGATAACTCTTTTAGATCCTTCTCGTATTTAGCTTTGTTAAATCCGGCAGGTTTGATGTTGCCTGCCGAGAGGGAGTTGTCTTGTCCTATGATAACAATAGGTTTCTCCAACTGATAGGAAACGCTGCGCAACAGTGGAAAAAACAACAGGAAGGCAATCAAACTAATGATTAATGTCCTTCCGGCCGTAAGGATATATCTTACATTTTTATTTAAATGCGAGGTTTTACTATAGAGCAGCCATGCAAAGAATAATCCAGCAAGGATACAACCTAGTAGCGCCAATAAAGTATAAAATGTAAAAGAATCGCCCATCTACAGCATACCGCCACAAACAGATATGACCTGCCCGGTAACGTAAGCACTCATTTCTGAAGCTAAGAAAACGCAAACATTGGCTACATCTTCTGTTTCCCCGGCTCTCTTCAATGGTATACTGTCTTCCCAACCTTTTACCACTTTTGGATCCAACACTTCAGTCATTTCTGTACGGATAAAACCGGGGGCAACTACATTTGTACGGATGTTTCTTGATCCAAGCTCCTTCGCTAAGGATTTAGAGAAACCAATAATTCCTGCTTTGGAAGCAGCGTAGTTTGACTGCCCAGCATTACCCTGCACACCCACAACAGAACTCATATTGATGATAGATCCTTTACGCGCCTTCATCATTATCTTTGAAGCAGCCTTACAAACATTGAATACCGATTTCAGATTTACATTGATCACATCATCCCACTGCTCCTCGCTCATGCGCATCAACAATCCGTCTTTGGTAATTCCTGCATTGTTTACCACAATATTCAAGGCGCCGAAATCAGCAACTATAGTATTGATCAGCTGCTCTGCTTCAACAAACTTTGAAGCATCAGATCGATAACCTTTAATCTTTGTACCATAAACTTCCAGTTCTGCTACAAGAGCTTCGCCTTTCTCAACAGAAGATAGATAAGTAAAAGCAACATTTGCACCTTGTTCTGCAAACTTCTCTGCAATCTTACGTCCTATTCCTTTGGATGCACCTGTAATTAGTGCTGTTTTTCCTTCTAGTAACTTCATTTATTGTATTTCTTGTTCTATATTTTATCGTTTTATACTGCGGGCTCTTGCTGACTAAGGCAATGAAAACTGCCTAGCCCCCAAATGATATCTATTGAATCGATTCCAACAACCCTCCTATCAGGGAAAACTCCCTGTATAATATCAATTGCTTTTTGATCATTCACATCCCTAAAAGTTGGCACCACCACCACCGCATTTGCGATATAAAAGTTTGCATACGATGCCGGCAATCGGGTATCTTCATGAATGACTGGAGAAGGCATAGGTAACTTAACAATATTTAATGGTTTTCCATTCAATAAAGTCATGCTTTTCAATGCCTGGAGGTTTTCCTGGAGCAAGAGATAATTTTCATCCAGCGGATTGCTTTCCACAACCGTTAGCACGGTATCTTCATTTACAAAGCGCGTAATATCGTCAATGTGCCCGTCCGTGTCGTCACCAACTATCCCATCCCCTAACCACAAGATTTGCTCCACCCCATAACATTCCTTCAGGTATTCTTCAATCTGCTCCTTGTTTAAATGCGGGTTCCTGTTCTTATTTAACAGGCAGGCAGTGGTGGTCAATATAGTTCCGGCTCCGTTAAATTCAACAGAACCACCTTCCATTACTATACCCGGATTAAACACAGGGATATCCAAATGGTCTGCAATTAGTGTTGGAATTATATCATCCTGCTCAAATGGCGGGTATTTGCCACCCCATGCATTATAACCCCAGTCTACAATCACCTTTTTGGATTCCGCAGAGGGGTTTATCAGGAAAGCCGGGCCGTGATCTCGGCACCAGGCATCATTGCTTGGGTTAAAATAGAATTCTATCTGAGAAAGATTAGCACCCTGTTCGGTAAGTTTTCCTATGGCGAAAGCCTTAGTTTCTTCATCGTTAACATTTATCCTTACCTTCTCTCCTTCTGCTACAGCTTTTATAAACTGGCAGTAAGGCGTATAAATAGCATTCATTTTACCGGGCCAGGATTCTTCCTTATGCGGCCAGGTAAGCCAGGTAGCTTCATGTCTTCCCCACTCTGGAGGAAAAGTATAACCTGCTTTTTTTGGAGAATGATCAAATAGATTCGTCATCTATATATCTTTTAGTGATCTGTGAATAACTGTCTATCCTTCTATCGCGTAAAAAAGGCCAGTGTATTCTGTAGCTGTCCGATTTCGACATATCTATTTCTACTACTTTAAGTTCTTCTTCATTGTGCGATGCCTGATAAAGTATTGTTCCAAATGGATTGGACACAAACGACCCTCCCCAAAATTCGACACCTGCTTCTCTACCTACCCTGTTAACACTCACTACTGGTATCCCATTGGCAATAGCGTGCGAGCGTTGTATGGTTTGCCATGCATTGTATTGTTCGGTATTTGTAGGCAGGTCTTGCGTAGTTGCCCATCCTATTGCAGTAGGGTAAACTAAAAAATCTGCACCCATTAGAGCCGTCAACCTTGCTGCCTCTGGATACCACTGATCCCAGCAAATCAGCACGCCAATTTTTGCATATTTGGTCTTGAACACTTTATAACCAAGATCACCGGGAGTGAAATAAAACTTCTCATAAAAACCAGGATCATCAGGAATGTGCATTTTACGGTATTTACCAAGATAGGCTCCATCGGCATCCAACACTGCGGTAGTATTATGGTATAATCCTGCTGCTCGTTTTTCAAACAACGAAGCTACAATAACAACATTCAGTTCTGCTGCTACTACAGATAATGCATCGGTAGAAGGGCCGGGAATTGCCTCAGCCAATTTAAAGTTGTTATAATCTTCTTCGTCGCAAAAGTAAAGAGAGGTAAAAAGTTCTTGCAGACAAACCACCTGTGCGCCTTGTGCTGCAATTTCCCTGATCTTTACTATCGCCTTATCTAGATTTTCCTGCTTATTGCCGGTGCAGCTCATTTGCACCAGACCTACTTGTACTTTAGTCATTGTTGATCAACTAATAATTTTCCGTAAAGTTAGCCAAAAAATATAAGGATGGTAGGAGATTGCCTTGCTGATATGGCTTATGCCCTATTGTTATGGGAAAAATCTTTATTGTATTCCCGCTGTAATTCAAATAGGCAAGATGCACACAAGCAGCCGTCATGTAACTCGCTGATGTACTGCATTTCGTTCAGGGCAAGATGAACCGCGCTACACTGGCACTTGGTGTATGAATTTGCCTTACACTCAATTGGTGTACCACAGCGCTCGCAAGATATAATCTCATGTTTTGACATGTTGCAACAAAGATACAAAACTAAAAAGGCCGACAATGATTTAAATCATGCCAGCCTTTTGCATTTAAATATACTTGGTTAGAATATTAACCTGAACAGCTGATACAGCCTTCTTCCATGGTACAAACAGGGCCTTCGATAATCTCTTCTGCACTTTGTGAAATGTGCTCAGGGATTACCGGCTCCATATTTTTACCTGCCTGATTTTCTACCGTAAACTTAACAGCTTGTGATGCCGCTTGTGTACGCAGATAGTACATGCCTGTTTTCAACCCTTTCTTCCATGCATAGAAGTGCATTGAAGTAAGTTTTGAAGTATTCGGTGCATTGATAAATAAGTTAAGTGATTGCGATTGGCAGATATAAGCGCCCCTATCAGCAGCCATGTCAATGATGCTCCGCATCTTAATCTCCCAAACTGTTTTGTACAATTCTTTGATGTAATCAGGAATCTCAGCAATATCCTGGATTGATCCGTTAGCCAGAATAATTCTGTCTTTCATGGCTGGTGTCCATAATCCAAGCGCTACAAGATCCTTTAGCAAGTGTTTGTTTACTACAATAAACTCGCCACTCAATACACGTCTTGTATAAATATTTGATGTATATGGCTCAAAACATTCATTATTACCAAGTATTTGTGAAGTAGAAGCGGTTGGCATTGGTGCAACAAGCAGAGAGTTGTAAACACCGTCTTTTACAACCTTCTCACGTAACGTTTCCCAATCCCAACGGTTGCTATCAGGAGTGACATTCCATAAGTCAAACTGGAACTTACCTTTAGAAAGTGGTGAACCTTTAAAAGTTTGATAAGGGCCATTTTTAATAGCAAGATCATGAGAAGCTGTCATTGCCGCAAAATAGATCGTTTCAAAGATCTCTTTATTTAAAATACGGGCAGCGTCACTTTCAAAAGGCAGGCGCATTAAAATAAATGCATCCGCTAACCCCTGAACACCTAATCCTATTGGTCTGTGCCGCATGTTGGAATTCCTTGCCTCTTCAACAGGATAATAATTATAATCAATAATCTTGTTCAGGTTCAAAGTAGCCTGGTAAGTTACATCATATAATTTCTGGTGATCAAATTCTCCGTTTATCACAAATCTTGGTAAAGCAAGAGAAGCAAGGTTACAAACTGCAACTTCGTCTTTAGAAGTGTATTCAATAATTTCAGTACATAAGTTAGAGCTCTTAATGGTACCTAAATTTTGTTGATTTGATTTGCTGTTTGCAGCATCTTTGTACAAGAGATAAGGGGTGCCGGTCTCTATTTGTGAATCTAGTATAGCGAACCATAATTCCTGTGCTTTAATCGTTTTACGGGCTCTTCCTTCTTTTTCGTAACGCTGGTATAAAGCATCAAATTCTTCGCTATGGCAATCAGATAGACCGGGAGCCTCATCAGGAGAAAATAAACTCCAATCGCCATTTTCCTCTACGCGTCTCATAAACAAATCGCATACCCAAAGTGCATAAAACAAATCACGTGCACGCAATTCTTCTTTACCATGGTTTTTACGAAGATCCAGGAAACTGAATACATCAGCATGCCAAGGCTCCAGGTAAATAGCAAATGCTCCTTTACGCTTACCTCCGCCCTGATCTACATATCTGGCTGTATCGTTAAATACCTTAAGCATTGGCACGATACCGTTACTTGTTCCATTTGTACCACCAATATAGGCTCCTGTAGCACGGATGTTATGAATACTTAGACCAATACCACCGGCACTCTGAGATATCTTTGCGGTTTGTTTCAAAGTATCATAGATACCTTCTATGCTGTCGTCCTGCATGGTCAACAGGAAGCATGATGACATCTGAGGTTTTGGCGTAGCGGCATTAAATAAGGTAGGCGTAGCGTGAGTAAACCAGCGTTCGCTCATTAGGTTATAAGTAGCGATGGCACTATCAATATCAGCTTTGTGGATGCCTATAGACACGCGCATAAACAAATGCTGAGGGCGCTCTACAATCTGTCCATCAACCTTTAATAGATATGATTTTTCCAATGTTTTAAAACCAAAGTAGTCAAAGCCGAAATCCCTGTCGTATATAATTGTGCTGTCCAGCACATCTGCATTTTCTTTGATCACTTCCCATACATCATCAGCTATTAATGAAGATGGCTTCCCTGTTTTAGCATCAATGTAGGTGTGCAACATCTCCATTGTTTTAGAAAAGGACTTTATAGTATTCTTGTGTAAGTTAGATACCGCAATACGAGATGCAAGCAAAGCATAATCTGGATGCTTTGTTGTTAATGAAGCTGCTGTTTCTGCTGCAAGGTTATCCAGCTCAGAAGTAGTAACACCGTCATAAAGACCTTCAATTACCTTTTTGGCAACATCAATAGGATCTACCAATTCCGCATTAAAACCATAACATAACTTTTCAATACGGGCGGTTATCTTATCAAACCGTACCGCTTCCTTGCGGCCATCTCTTTTTAGTACAAACATATTATTTCAGGGATTAGTTATCTATTTTATGTATAAACTATTGATTCGTTTTAAAGGAAGTGTGCGATTAAAAGTCGTCATCTAAAGAAAAAGCGGAAGCTTTATCTTCTGTTGATGTCAACACACCACTCTTTTGGTAGTCGCCCACTCTTTTCTCAAAGAAATTCGTTTTTCCCTGCAAGGAAATCATTTCCATGAAATCAAAAGGATTGGTGGCATTGTAAATCTTGGCATAACCAAGTTCGCTTACCCACCTATCTGCCACAAATTCAATATACTGAGACATCAATTTGGCATTCATTCCAATTAGCGCTACGGGAAGTGCGTCAGTAATGAACTCTTTTTCTATTTCCACCGCATCTTTGATGATGCCATGAACTGCTGCTTCTGTTAATTTATTAGAGAGCATACTGTAAAGTAAGCAAGCAAACTCGCAATGCATACCCTCGTCTCTCGAGATCAGCTCATTGCTAAAAGTAAGTCCGGGCATTAAACCGCGTTTCTTAAGCCAGAAGATAGAGCAGAAGCTACCGCTAAAAAAAATACCTTCTACTGCAGCAAAAGCAACAAGGCGTTCTGCAAAGTTACCACCTTCAATCCATTTTAAAGCCCATTCTGCTTTGCGCTTAACACACGGCACAGTGTCTATCGCATGGAAAAGCCTGTCTTTCTCTTCAGGATCTTTGATATAGGTATCAATCAGCAAGGCATATGTTTCAGCATGGATGTTCTCCATCATAATCTGGAAGCCATAAAAACAACGTGCCTCTGGCAGCTGAACTTCACTCATAAAGTTAACCGCAAGGTTCTCGTTTACTATACCATCACTAGCAGAAAAGAATGCCAGAATATGAGAAATGAAATGACGCTCCCCGCTGTTCAGGTTGTCCCAGTGTTTTTGGTCGTCAGATAGATCGATCTCCTCTGCAGTCCAAAAGCTGGCTTCACTCTTTTTGTACATTTCCCAAATTGCCGGGTATTTAATAGGCAAAAGGACAAACCGATCCTTATTTTCTTTTAAAAGTACTTCTTCTTGCATAACCTATTTTTAACAGTGAATGATTAGGGTTCGCACTCCATAAATATTAAAGCCTAGGAAACCGTACTTAATGATACAAGATTAAAAAAATTTGCAATTCTTCAAACCTTAAACAATTAAATACTAAACCTTTAACTAAAAATCTATGTGTGATTTATTAGAGAACCTTACTAAAACAAATATAAAGTATGAGGCCTTTTTTGTAGAACAAAGTTGTTAACACCCAGAAGAAATCCACTATTAAAAAGATCAGATTATAGTCATAATCTATCTAGAAAAAAGCTAATTATTTCTTTTTAAGGGGATAGGGAAAGTTTTTTAATGTTAATAATTTAAAAAAAACTGACTTTAATGACAAGATAGTTAAGTATTATCTTCCGGCAACAGATAGCTGATCTCAACCCGCGACTGTCCCTTATTAAAGAAGCCAAGCTCCTTTGCAGCACCCTCCGAGAGATCTATCATGTATTTTTTAGAATGAGGGCCGCGATCGTTTACAGTTACGTCTACCGACTTGCCGTTGTTAAGATTCGTTACCGTTACTATTGTTCCAAAAGGAAGAGTTAAATGTGCAGCGGTCATTTTTTTGCCGCGATACCTAGCTCCGCTTGTCGTTTTTCTACCTTCAAACTTCCTTGCATAGTAGGTAGCGTACCCACTTTTAAAAGACATCTTAGATGCCGCGGTCACTTCAGCTTCCGGAGCTGTTATCAAACTGTTACATGAAATATTTGATACAACTTTTTCAGAAAAATTTTGAGAGAAACCCAAAGAAGAAATAAGCATACCGCATAAAAATAGAAAATACTTCATATTTAATAAAGTTGGTGAGGTAGCAAACATAAGAAAACTAACCACTTATCAAAAAAAAGCCCGAAAATTTATTTTCGGGCATCATAGCAATATCAGTAAGGAAAATTTTATTTCTTATCAGGAACAAAAATCATAGAGATGGAGTTCACACAGCTTCTTGTATTTTTCGCAGTAAATCCTTCCCCAATAAAAACATGACCAAGATGCGCTTTGCAATTTGCACAAACTATCTCAGTTCTTGAACCATCTGCATCGGGTATCCTTATTACAGCTCCTTTTACCTCATCATCGAAACTTGGCCACCCACAATGTGATTCAAACTTAGATTCTGAACGGTATAAAGCTGCGTTACAACGTTTGCAGGTATAGGTGCCTTTTTCCTTATTATTGAGCAAGCTGCCTGTGCCAGCGTATTCAGTACCTTTACGCACAATTACGTCTTCTTCCTCCTTGGTTAACTTATTCCATTCCATATTCTTTGTAGTTTTCTTAGAATCTTCCTTTTTAGGGCGCTGTGCACAAGCAAGAAAACCTGTAATCATTAACAAGCTGCCTAATAGTAATGTTTTATTGATCAAAGCTTTCATCTATAAATTTGATTAGTTACAGCAATATACGCACATCATAGTTGTTAAGTTTTACATCCATGACATAATAAGGTCATTATGATTGGCGGCTTTGAGTGGGCGCACCTAAAAAGAAAAGCTCTGATGAAATTCACCAGAGCTTTCATTTTTATACAAGATGTTTTTCTTATTTCTTTAAAAGGGCAACCATTGCTTCGCCAATTTCAGCAGGACTTTCTACCACTGTAATACCGCACTCAGCCATGATTTTCATTTTTGCTGCTGCAGTATCATCTGCGCCACCAACAATTGCACCTGCATGACCCATTCTACGTCCTGCAGGAGCCGTCTGACCAGCTATGAATCCCACAACAGGCTTTGTGCCATTTTCTTTAATCCAGTATGCAGCTTCTGCCTCCATTCCACCACCAATCTCTCCAATCATAATGATACCCTCAGTTTCAGGATCATTCATCAACAGCTCAACAGCTTCTTTAGTGGTTGTGCCTATAATTGGATCGCCACCAATACCAATTGCAGTAGTGATACCTAGACCGGCTTTTACCACCTGATCAACTGCTTCATATGTCAAGGTTCCAGATTTAGAAACCACACCTACCGTACCTTTTTTAAAGATAAAGCCTGGCATGATACCGATCTTAGCTTCACCTGCGGTGATTACACCTGGACAATTGGGGCCAATTAAACGACAATCTTTATCAGAAATATATTCTTTAACCTGTATCATATCCTTTGTAGGGATACCTTCAGTAATACAAACAATAACTTTAATACCAGCTTCAGCCGCTTCCATAATGGCGTCTGCAGCAAAAGCAGGCGGAACAAATATGATGGATACATTTGCACCGGCTTTATCAACAGCATCTTTAACAGTGTTGAACACCGGTTTATCAAGGTGAGTTTGTCCACCCTTACCTGGCGTAACACCACCTACAACATCAGTTCCGTATTCAATCATTTGAGAAGCATGATAAGTACCCTCATTACCGGTAAAGCCCTGAACAATAACTTTTGAATCTTTATTTACTAAAACACTCATGTATCCTTATTTTTTGTTGCAAACTTAGATAAAATTGTTCTTAAAAACAATTAAGCCAGCTTCTTCTCCACCCTTTTTTCTGGTATAAACCAAATTACCGCTACAAGAACGTAACAGGTAATGCCTACATAAGGCGTAATAAAACTACCTCCTATTGCCACTACATTGAGTATTATTGAGACAATATCTTTAGCGCGGCTACTAAAAGTAGATGCAAAATCAGAGTCTGGTCCATGAAGTCTCAATAACGTATGCTCCAATATAAAATAAGCGAGAGCTGCCATTAGCATTACGCAACCATACAGCACCACGGGTATCGTATCATAATGATTCTCCCCCATCCATGCGGTAGCAAAAGGAAATAGTGATAACCAAAAAAGCAGGTGCAAATTGGCCCATAGCACTTTCCCGTTTACCTTTTTAACCAATTGCATCATGTGGTGATGGTTGTTCCAATAAATACCAACATATACAAAGCTAAGCAGGTAACTCATAAATACTGGCAGCA
Source organism: Pedobacter sp. (assembly GCA_025351765.1). Lineage (GTDB taxonomy): Bacteria > Bacteroidota > Bacteroidia > Sphingobacteriales > Sphingobacteriaceae > Pedobacter. The sequence continues at coordinate 3,701 of JANXVH010000071.1, read as the reverse complement.
GTTCAATAATAGCGTGTATGCTACTATCATGTGGCACTTTTAATTCCAGCACCATAATGGTAATAATGATCGCCAATACCCCATCACTAAAAGCTTCTAACCTACCTTTATTCATAGAACATTAACTATCTCTTTTTTAACTGTTTAATTCTAATATTTCTAAAATCTACCGGTTGTCCTTCGCTCTGCAAAGCAATGAAACCACTACTTAGCAACTTACCGTCTTGCTTATATTTTGGATCATAACCATGAGCAATTCCTCCCCCAATCTGCGGTTTAGAATATTGCAGCACCGTATCTCCGTTTATGATGTGTTTAATAAGCGAGTCGCCTAAAACAATTAGCTCCGCCCGCACCCACTGTTCCCCATCATATGTTTTAGAAGTAGAATTAATGCAATGATCCGTCGCTATTTTTCCTTGATACACCACATCTGTCCCAGGCGAGCACATATTACCAGTTGGTCTTGAATGGCCATCACCAAGACCGCCTAGCAACTGCATTTCTATTGATATTGGCCAATCTTGTTCTTTCAACATTGTTCTCGGATCCTGCGAATGAAACATCATCCCGCTATTTAACAAGGTGTAATCTGGCGCTCCTCTTTGCTGTTTACCCACAAATCGGTATTCATATTTTAAGTGATAATAAGAAAATGGGGTTTTATAATAAAGGTGGCCAAACTGGTTATTAAAATCTCCATATTGATCATACCTGATCTGGATAATACCATCAACCACCCTAAATGTATTGCCAAAGTTCTCGCCCACTTCGTGGTGGTATATCTTTACAAACCAGTCTTTGATGTCTTTGCCATTAAATAAGGGCTTAAATCCCGCTTCCGCATCTTCTGCAGCACTGTTTTTTTTAATGCCCCCACAGCTCATCATCACTGCGCATAAAACGATTAATACTAATTTATTTTTCATAGCGTACTTTCTTCATTTCTTTCTATTGTTGCAGGCTGTATTGCCAGCTTGTATTTTTCTTCATCAAACTCATTCTCGCTCTTGGCAATAACAATTGTGGCAATACCATTGCCTATCATATTGGTAATGGCACGGGCTTCAGACATAAACCGATCTACCCCCAGCAAAATAGCAATATGTTCTACAGGCATAATTTTCAAAGCTGTTAAAGTTGAGGCCAACACAATAAACCCGCTACCAGTAACTCCCGCAGCTCCTTTAGAGGTAACCATCAAAACGGCAAGAACGCTTAATTGCTGACCGATAGACAGATTTATATTAAAAACTTGGCAAAGAAAAATTACCGCCATAGACAAATAAATTGCTGTTCCATCTAAATTAAACGAATATCCTGTAGGAATAACCAAACCCACTACAGATTTTTTGCATCCTATCGCCTCCATCTTTTGCATCATACTGGGCAAAACGGACTCTGATGACGAGGTTCCTAAAACAATCAGGATCTCCTGCCTTATGTATTTAAGGTATTTCCAAAGGCTAAATTTATAAAACCGGCAAATGCCATTAAGCACTATAAAAATAAACAGCAGGCAGGTCAGATACACAGCGCCCATTAGTTTTACCATGGGCAGCAAAGTTTCCAATCCGTAAGTACCAACGCTATACGCCATCCCCCCAAATGCACCTATTGGCGCTATGCGCATCACCACTTTCATAATATTAAAGAGAACTTTAGATATTTTATCGAATGTGCTAAGCAGCGATTGTCCACTTTCTCCCATTTTATTAAGGCCATAACCAAACAGAATGGCAAAGAATAAGATTTGCAGGATTTCCCCTTTTGTAAAAGCTTCGAAAATATTATGTGGAATAATATGTGCCAGAAACTCCAGCCAATTTATGCTATCCGCCTGCTCTGTATATGTTTTTAGCTTTTCAACATCGCCTCCTGATACCTTTAATCCCACACCGGGCTTTAAAAAATTTGCCACCACCATCCCTATAACAATAGCGAAAGTGGTTACAATCTCGAAATATAGCAATGCCTTTCCTCCAACTCTGCCTACCTTTTTCATATCGCCCATGTGGGCAATACCTAAAACTATAGTCAGGAATATAATAGGCGCAATGAGCATACTTATCATGTTGATAAAACTCTGACTGATCAGTTTGGCCTGCGGGGCAAAGCCCGGATAAAAAGCACCAACTAATACGCCCAAAGTAATGGCAACCAAAACCTGGAAGGTCAGGTTTGAAAGTATAGATTTCATTTTACTAGTATAAGAATTTTTTTACAACAACCTCCACATTTTGTCCATCAATATCCCCAATTTAAAATCTTGATATTCAAAAATCTTAGTTATAATGCACTTCAGTGATCTTTTTGAAATTGGCGTTCAATTTGCATTAGTATGAGTATAGGGATAAGTGAAAGGGCGCATCGAGAACAAATTTGATGCGAACGTTTCCGGATAGGTAGAATGGCTTTGAGGGATGCCATTCTGCTGATCCCCGGAAAAAATAAAAGTGGCTGTCTCAACATATTGAGATGGCCTTTTTATTGACTTTTTTAACCGTATGGTATCTTCTGCTTCTGTGGGCAGGCGATAGATTTACTTAATATAGCCAGCAATCATTTTATTTTCATTTGCACCTCTTAGGTCTTTCGCAATTATTTTCCCATCTGGATGGACCAATACGTTTTGAGGAATAATATGAATACCTAAACGAACCGCAATTTCCGTTTTAAAACCTTTTAAATCGCTGCTTTTATCCAAATCACTTCTACTAGATTTTCCCTAACTTACACTATGATTATATTTTGTTTATTTAAAAATTTATCATCCAAACTCAAAATAGGCTTAAATAGAGATTGGATAGCATTTGCTATCAATAGCTTTTTTTTGGTCTATTTGCTTTTAATTGGTTTTCGGGCGGGGGCTCAATCAAACAAAGGTTGGGTTGTCTTGGATCCTGCTGAGATTGGTGCCAATATCAGTAGCCGGTATACCGTTACGGTAAATGGTGTTTCGGTTCCTGTCATTAAGATACAGGGCAATCAGGTGCCTAGCTATGTTCACTTCTCGTTCGCCGGAAAGGCCGAAGTGAAGATTACAGTAAATGAATCGGTTAATAATTACATCCTTACGCCAAAGAGTTATGGTATAATATCCTCAAAATCGGGTGATGAAATAACGTTCGCGCTTGATAAACCACGAAAAATGATTCTCCACCACGTAAATTCATCAACAGAATCTTTAGCAATTTTCGCAGACGGAATCGAGGAAGATGCTCCAAAATCAGGTGATCGTGGCGTTATTAATGTTTTGGATTACGGAGTTGACATTACTGGTCTTGAGAATAATTCCAAGCAAATTCAAAGTGCCATCAATATGACTCCTACAGGTGGCGTGCTTTATTTCCCTCCAGGTACTTACACCGCTAATGGCCTAAATTGTAAAGCGAATTCCACCATTTATATTGCTGCCGGAGCTGTAATTCAATCTACCACTGATGGGAACGCAAAAACGATGTTTGACATCGGTGCTGATAATGTTACGATAAAAGGACGAGGAGTGTTGGATGGTAAGGGCAATATAAACCGTGCAGCCGGCAGGATGTATAATCTTCTTGAAAACCATGGGAATAATTGGAAATTGGAGGGAATTATACTGCGAAATCCCACTGCCTGGAATATAATGACCTATGGAACAAATCTCTCGTTTAGAAATGTAAAATGTATTACGGGTATGGAAGTAGGAAACACGGATG
>JANXVH010000005.1 GCA_025351765.1 Pedobacter sp. | reverse complement strand
ATGGTTTTGCCTGAGCAACCTAAATCTATGGTTGTTGTTGGATCTGGCGCTATCGGTGTAGAGTTTGCTTATTTCTACGCAACTTTAGGTACTAAGGTTACTGTTGTTGAGTTTATGGACAATGTTGTTCCTGTAGAGGATGAGGATGTTTCTAAACAATTACTGCGTAGTTTCAAAAAGGCGGGTATTGAAGTGATGACTTCATCTAGTGTTGAATCTGTAGATACTAGTGGTACCGGCTGTAAAGTACAGGTTAAAACGGCCTCTGGTATGCAAACTTTAGAATGTGATATTGTACTTTCTGCTGCTGGTGTTGTTGCTAATATTGAGAATTTAGGTTTGGAAGAAACTGGCATCAAAACTGAAAAAGGAAAAGTTGTTGTTGATGAGTTTTACAACACATCTGTTAAAGGTTATTATGCCATTGGCGATATTGTAAGTGGGCAAGCATTGGCTCACGTTGCTTCTGCAGAGGGTATTATCTGCGTAGAAAAGATAAGTGGCCATAAACCTGAGCCTTTAGATTACAACAACATCCCTGGGTGTACCTATTGCAGTCCGGAAATTGCTTCTGTAGGCTACACAGAAAAAGCTGCTAAAGCGGCAGGGTATGAACTTAAGATTGGTAAATTTCCTTTCTCCGCATCTGGTAAAGCAAGTGCTTCTGGTGCTAAAGATGGTTTTGTAAAACTAATTTTCGATGCCAAATACGGAGAATTGTTGGGCGCACACATGATTGGTAATAATGTTACTGAAATGATTGCAGAGATTGTTGTGGCACGTAAACTGGAAACTACAGGACATGAAATTATTAAGTCTGTACACCCACACCCTACTATGAGCGAGGCTATTATGGAGGCCGCTGCTGATGCATACGGAGAAGTGATACATTTGTGAGATCACAATAATATTTAAAAATCAGAGAGGTAGCTAATCACTACCTCTTTTTTTATATTTATACAATTATGAATTTACATACCATAAATACCGGCATGTTTAAATTGGATGGAGGTGCCATGTTTGGCGTTGTACCGAAGTCTATATGGCAGAAAACCAATCCTGCTGATGCAAATAACCTTTGTAGCTGGGCCATGCGCTGTCTGTTGATTGAGGATGGCGACAGATTAATTTTGATAGATAACGGTATGGGTAATAAACAGGACGAAAAATTCTTTGGTCATTATTACCGTTATGGAGATGATACGCTAGAGAAATCACTTGCAGCTAAAGGTTTCTCCAAAGATGACATTACTGACGTCTTTTTGACCCACCTCCATTTTGACCATTGTGGCGGATCGATTGTTAGGGAGGGAGATAAGCTTCGCCCTGCATTTAAAAATGCTTTCTATTGGAGTAACAAAAAGCATTGGGATTGGGCGGTTAATCCAAATGAGCGGGAAAAGGCATCATTCTTAAAAGAAAACATCCTGCCGATACAGGAAAGCGGACAATTGAGATTTGTTGAAGAAGCTGATGGTGTGGAGCTCCATAATGGCATTAAGATTAGGTTTGCGTACGGCCACACGGATGCTATGATGCTGCCACAGATTAAATACCAGGACACCACAATTGTTTATATGGCAGACCTTCTACCATCTGTGGGACATATTCCCCTACCCTATGTTATGGCTTATGATATGTTTCCTTTAAAAACATTAACGGAAAAACAGCGTTTCCTGGAAGAAGCTACAGTAAATAATTATATATTATACCTTGAACATGATCCTGAAAATGAGTGTTGTACGTTGAAGTCTACGGAAAAAGGCCCAAGGGTAGAACGCGTTTTTTCACTTGCAGCGCGCGACTGACAATAGTATTTTGGAATAATATTTGCTATAAAAATACAATACAAATAACTTGTGTAAAGTGTAACATTTTCAGGAATTTATGTCATAGATCTCTTTAAATCACTACTTTCGCAATTTCACACACATAACGAGGACCAAAGCATATAAATGAGACAACTCAAAATCACCCAATCGATCACCAATCGCGAAAGTCAGTCTTTAGACAAGTACCTTCATGAAATTGGTAAGGTAGATTTAATTACAGCCGAAGAAGAGGTAATATTAGCAAGGAAAATACGCGAAGGGGATCAGGCAGCATTAGAACGTTTAACAAAAACAAATTTACGTTTCGTAGTCTCTGTTGCAAAACAATATCAAAATCAAGGATTAACGTTAGGCGATTTAATTAATGAGGGTAATCTGGGTTTGATCAAGGCTGCTAAGCGTTTTGATGAAACTAAAGGATTTAAATTTATATCATACGCAGTTTGGTGGATTCGTCAATCTATCTTACAGGCGATTGCAGAACAAAGCCGTATTGTAAGATTGCCTTTAAACCAGGTTGGCTCTTTAAGCAAAATCAGTAAGGCATTTTCAAAATTAGAACAGGAGTTTGAACGCGAGCCTTCGCCGGAAGAACTTGCAGAAATTTTGGAGACTACAGTAGATAAAATCTCTGACACTTTAAGTAACTCCGGAAGGCACGTATCGATGGATGCGCCATTTGTTCAGGGTGAGGAAAATACATTATTGGATGTATTGGAAAATCATGAGCCGAATACGGATAGCAACCTAATCAACGAATCACTTTCTGAAGAGATTAAGCGCTCCTTGTCTACCTTAACAGAGCGTGAACGTGAAATTATTGTTCTTTTCTTTGGATTGAGCACTAACCACCCTTTATCATTGGAAGAAATTGGTGAAAAGTTTAATTTAACACGTGAACGTGTTCGTCAGATTAAGGACAAAGCTTTACAACGTTTAAGACATACCTCACGAAGTAAGATTCTTAAATCTTACCTAGGCTAGTAGTTATTATTTAAGCTAGTAGTATTTAAGCTAGTAGTTTATAAGTGAAAAACCAGATGTCATTGCGAGGCACGAAGCAATCTCAATATGCATTTTGTTAGAATGCTTCGTGCCTCGCAATGACGACCTTATGAAAACTTATTTCTTTATTCCTTTAGCCTTATTTTTAAGCTGTAGCACTGTTAAAAAGAGCAGCGCACAGGACGATAATTCTCAGTTGCTGAAAGATATAAAGGTATTGTCTTCGGATGCTTATCAAGGGCGCAAAACCGGCACAAAAGGCGCCGAAATGGCCAGAGCTTATATCACTGCACGCTTTAAAGCAATTGGGATTAAGCTGTTAGCCGGATCAGTAAGCTACGAACATGCCTTTAGCTTTAAACGAGGCACTGATGCGGCGGTAAATGGAAAAAATATTGTTGGTTACATACAGGGGAAATCAGATCAGGTGATTGTTGTTTCTGCTCATTACGACCATCTGGGTATCATGAATAATGAAGTTTATAATGGTGCGGATGACAATGCGTCGGGTGTGGGCGGGCTTTTAGAGATCGCCACGTACTTTTCAAAGAATAAGCCCAACAATACCTTAATTTTTGCTGCATTTGATGCAGAAGAAATGGGTTTACAGGGCGCCAAAGCTTTTGTTGCGAAACCGCCAGTTGCACTGAATAAAATTATGCTAAACATCAATATGGATATGATTGCGCATAACGATAAAGGCGAGCTTTATGTATGCGGAACATTTAAGCATCCTGAGCTTAAAAAGTATTTCATTATCAACACTGCTAAAATTAAGATACTGCCCGGTCATGATGACCCTAAATTAGGTAAAACTGAGGACTGGACAGACCAAAGCGATCAGGGTGCCTTCAATGATAAGAATATCCCTTTTCTATATTTTGGAGTAGAAGATCACAAAGATTACCATAAAGCCACTGATGAATTTAAAAACATCAATAAACCGTTTTATATTAATGCTGTGGCAGCAATCCTCACAATTACCGATAACATAGACAAAGAGCGTGATATTCAGCAGATGTTTAAGGAAAAGCTTAAGATGAATAAGCAGTAAGACTAGAAATCTACGTCAATAAGGCTGCTTAGCGGGATATGTACACCACTCTTTAATTGCATATAGCTTTCTGTTACCGACCATACGGTTGTATTGACCGTTTTAGGTCCTTCTTTGGTATTAAAAGTTATGTCTGCTTTAGATTTGAATTCGTTTCCTAACCGCTGCGCAGAATTTAATTTACTTCTCAATTCTTCGGTATTATTTTGTTCTGCAGGTATAATTTTACTGATTTCGATAGATTCTTTGGTGATTAGCTCCCCTAACATAAATATTTTGACTGTTCGTTTAATTAAATATGCATTTAATTCCTAGAAATATCAAATTATATGAAAAATAGTTGCAAAAATATGATGTTTAAAAAAAAACCCGCTTTTGCGGGCTTAAATTATTTTTTGATCTTAGGTCTATCTTCAATCATGCCTATAAATTCCTTATCATTCTCGAAATTTCCAAGTACTGAAACACTTACGTTACTTTTAGTTCCTGTTACACCAGATAGTCTGTTAGCAGATATCACTCCTTTAATTCCAGGAGCAATAACATTTACTGCCTTGGCCAAATAGCCGTCTAAAGGATTGCCCCAATCGTAATCGCCCAAATCTGTACCCCCATCAATATCCGGAACCATACCTGTGTAATACTCTCCCTGACCAGCAGAGTTCTTACTTTCAAAAAGCGAAAGGTAAACATCATATTTGTTCTCTAAACGGAATGGAAAGAAACCGATTGGCTTACCATAGGTAGTCTTACCTACGAGGCTAACGGTCATTTTAGGTTTTAGATTGTTAATGACCAGCTCACTTGCAGAAGCTGTTCTTCCAGAAACGATAAATACAATATTGGTAACCGTTTTAAGATCGCCCTGTTTACTGAAAGAATTTGTATTGCCTGCAACAGAATAATCAAGATCAGCATAAGTGATAACTTTACCATCTGATCCGTATCTCAACTTATCGTTATCATCCAAAAGTGGCTGATTCTTTAAGATACTGGGATCTGTAGACCTTCTATTTCTAAGGTTGCTATTATAATATTCCACATACATCGTACCCGTTGCGCTTGAAGGAACTATAAGATTTGTTAAAGTTTGTGCTGTGCTCACATAACCCCCTCCATTGTAACGAAGATCAACCACAAGATCAGTCACTCCCTTTGCGGCGAAGTCATTAAATACTGAAGTTAATGCGGCTATGGAATTGGAAGCATTAGAAAAACGGGCATAAGCGATGTAACCTATCTTGTGTGTACCGGCAGTTAAAATATTACTTTTGTAAATGGGGCTGCTCTTATAGCTGGCTTTGGTTAGTGTTACATTAAAAGCAGTACCATCTGTTTTAAACCCTTTTAGTGTAATCGTAGCCGGATTAGCATAAATGGTTGAATTAATAAGCGCTCTTTCTGATGAAGCAATATCACCATTGGTTACTGTTCCAATGGGAGTGCCATTAATTTCGGTGATGGATGCAGCCCTTGTTAGGCCCGCCTTAAAAGCTGGAGAATTTTCAAACACGGCCTGAATGTATAGCTTGTAAGTTGTAGCGTTAATTCCAACCGCGCTAATGGCATAAATACCCACATCATTTCCATTACCCTCCAAATCAACAGATGCCTGCTCATTTGGTATTGAAGCAATTGGTTTTGGATTGATGGTAGAGATGTCTTGTATGAAAGAATATTTTGGATAACTTGAAGTGCTTACATAATCTGGCTTTGCAGCCGCTTTAACTAAACCCAACAAGTTACTTTCCAGGTTTAATAACGTAGTGCCAGAGGTATTGTACTTTCTGGGTTCGTAAACATCATAGGTTGGTAGGAATTCATTCCAAAAGTAAATCTCTTTGGCATAAAGAAATAAGGAGTCATTGCTGAGTTCCATCCTATTGGTTGTAGGCGTTTGTTTTGAGTTAGACCCTATTGTGGGAACAGGCGGAGCTATAGGCTCGGCAATTTTACTCTTTTTACATGCAGATAACACCAGGAATAATGACATTGCAGTAAGTAATTTCCAGTTCTTGAAGTGTATGTTTTTCATTTAATGGTTGAGTTTTTTTAGAATAAATGACAGCAGATAAATTATTTGGTATAAGACCGTTAATACGTAATTTACGACTTTGATTAGGTATAAACGTAATTAATTTACCAATAGTTCGCTCGCATCAACATATTTTATTTTGTTAACAAGGGCTGCATTGAGATGACCTTCATCTGCCCCTACAAAAACTATACGTTTATCATCCAGGTTATGGGTCTTGATAATATGGATCAGACCGGAAGAAGTAGACTGTTCTTGAGTTTCTTCAATGAAATATACAACAAGGCTCTCTGCTAATTCTTGCCAGTTTGTTTGCCTGATTTTGTTAAGCTGTTGCTCTGGAATACCCCCCAAAAGGAGAAATATTAATTTGCCAGAATTCTTTATTTCCATCAAAAAATCCAGCATTTGAGGAAACAACTCCAGCTTTAAAGGGAGACGTGCTCCTGTAAGTAAAAGATCAAAGTTTAACTTGTATTTATGCGGGATGTTCCATTTAACAGCTGTACGCTCAAAAATTCCTTCAGCGCCATATGCTTCGTAATCTGCCTTCATGAACTGAAGTATATCGTTAGCAGGTTGCTGCTCTCCGTACTCCAAAAAATTTGCAAACAAGTAGTATACCTGAAGTAGAAAATCCTTTTCGGGATATAAAACTTCATCAAAACAAAAAACAAAAACATCGCCTTCGGCAAGGTATTTCTCAAATGCCATATTTTAGAAGTTGATGTTAGGAAGATCTGGTGTGGTTATGATCGATATATTGAACTCTTCGAACAATATTTTAGATTTTTGCACTTCTTTTAATTCTATTTCATTAAGTGGTAAGATGGCATCTGCTGATTCGTCAAGACAGCAGCTTAATAAATTATGGGCAATGATTTCATCGTTCTGGATGCCAAGGGAAATGAAACGGTATGCCTTTGAAGGGAAAGAGGGCATCTCTCCATAATCGGCCAATACGATGCTATCTTCAGGAAAAAGCTTAATCAATTTTAAGGCTTTAGCTGATTTGCCAGCTGTAATTAATATTTTCAAATCTTAAATTATTAAACCATCTTTCATAGTAACCACCCTATCGCTGATTTTAGCCAGTCCTTCATTATGAGTTACGATTACAAATGTTTGTTTAAAATCTTCACGAAGCGTTATAAAAAACTCATGAAGTGAATTTGCATTGGCAGAATCCAGGTTACCAGATGGTTCATCTGCCAAAATAATGGCAGGCCGGTTAATTAATGCCCGGGCCACTGCTATCCGCTGTTGTTCGCCGCCAGACAGTTGATTAGGCTTATGATTTGCACGATCTTTTAGTCCAAGCAGATTTAATAAATCCATTGCCCGCTCTTCAGCTTCCTTTTTTGAAACACGCGCAATGAAAGCCGGTATGCAAATGTTCTCCAATGCGGTAAATTCTGGAAGCAAGTGGTGAAATTGAAAAACAAACCCAATGTTCTTGTTTCTGAATATGCTGAGTAATTCGCCATTAAGCTTATCAATCTGGGTGCCGTTTAACACCACTTCCCCCTCGTCTGGTTTATCAAGCGTTCCCAATATATGTAGTAGTGTACTCTTGCCAGCTCCTGATGCGCCAATGATGCTAACTATCTCGCCTTTTTCGACGGTAAAATCAACTCCTTTTAAAATGGGCAAATTCCCATAAGCTTTTTTAATACCCGTGGCTTTTAGCATAAATGCAAACTTAGTGTTTTTAAAACCAATCTGAAATTGTAGATTTGAGCAAATTTTTTCAGCAAATGAATATCCACGAATATCAAGGTAAAGAAATACTTAAAAGTTTTGGTGTAGCCGTACAAGAAGGCATAGTTGCAAACACTGTTGAACAAGCTGTTGAAGCTGCTAAAAAAATGAAAACCGATTACAATTCGGACTGGGTGGTGATTAAAGCACAGATCCATGCTGGCGGAAGAGGTAAAGGCGGCGGTGTAAAACTGGCTAAAAACCTTGATGAGGTTAAAGAAAGAGCAACTGCAATTTTAGGAATGCAATTGATAACTCCTCAAACTGGACCTGAAGGCAAGAAAGTAAATAAAATATTGGTTGCACAAGATGTATATTATCCAGGCCCTTCTGAAACCAAAGAGTTTTATGTTAGTGTAGTTCTTAACCGCACAAGCGGCAGAAACATCATTATGTACTCTACCGAAGGGGGAATGGATATTGAAGAAGTTGCAGAACATACGCCTCACCTTATATTTAAAGAAGAGATTGATCCAAAAGGTGGTCTTCAGGCTTTTCAGGCACGTAAGATTGCTTTCAACCTTGGTTTAAGCGGTGGTGCATTTAAAGAAATGGTGAAATTTGTTACTGCACTATATAAGGCATACGACAATACAGATTCTGCAATGTTTGAAATCAATCCTGTATTGAAAACTTCAGATGATAAGATCATTGCTGTTGATGCTAAAGTTGATCTTGATGAGAACGCATTGTTCCGTCATCCTGATTACGCTGCAATGCGTGATAAACTAGAAGAAGATCCAACTGATGTTGAAGCTAGCGAATCAAACCTAAACTATGTAAAACTTGACGGAAACGTTGGTTGTATGGTAAATGGTGCCGGACTTGCTATGGCAACGATGGATATTATTAAAATTGCAGGAGGTGAGCCCGCTAACTTTTTAGATGTTGGTGGTACTGCTAATGCACAAACAGTTAAAGCCGGATTTAACATCATCCTTAAAGACCCGAATGTAAAGGCCATCCTGATTAATATATTTGGCGGTATTGTTCGTTGCGATAGGGTAGCACAAGGTGTAATTGATGCTTACAAAGAAATTGGCGATGTTCCTGTCCCGATCATTTGTCGCCTTCAAGGAACGAATGCCGTTGAAGCAAAGAAACTAATTGATGATTCTGGCTTAAAGGTATTCTCTGCGATTGCACTAAAAGACGCAGCTGCATTAGTTACTCAGGTTTTAGCTTAAAATAACAAAATAGTTAATAAAAAGCTGCCTTATGGCGGCTTTTTTTTGTTTAATAGCCCTTTAAAAAAAGTTTAAAAAGAAAAGGTCTACAATTATCCAATTGTAGACCTATCTAACCAAATATAAATTAAACGAGCAATACAAACATAAGTAATTTTTTATAAATAACACCAAAATTAATGTGTATTTCAATAAAAAACATAAATAATTTTTATTTTCACTTTAAATAGCCGATAAAATAGATTATGAATGAATTTATTGATCTATAATTTATTTTATTAAGTTATTTTTATCATAAAAAAACACTATTATCAGAATTTAATTAAGAAAAACTTATTATTAAACAACAAAACCATTATAAATCATATTAAATTAAAAATTAATCATGTTTTATACTAATTATATGAAAAATAATTCCCTTTAGCTCTAAAAACTAAAAAATTTTAGATCCTTGTATTCTGGACAAATTAATCATAGTTTTAACTCATGAATATGGCCGATCATACGTAGTTTATCCGATGAAAAGATTTGTTATTGCCACATCTTAAGGATTACTATATCCATGAACGGTTGGTTCTTGAAGCAAGACGTCTACTTTTTCATACCAATAATTCATTGAAAGAAATTGCATTTGATCTCGGCTTTTCTAACGCGTCATACTTTAACCGTTTCTTTAAGCGCGCGACGGCGCTGACTCCTGCAGAGTATCGAGCCAAGATCCGGGAAATGTACCATTAATACATGCGGATTTGTAACGATTTAAGAGGTTTAGTAAGGTAGATTTGCACTGTAAAATAAATAAACATGAAAATAGCATTAGTAACGGGAGCAAATAAGAGTATTGGCTTTGAAACCACCAAACAACTATTACAAAAAGGATATTATGTCTATCTGGGCTGTCGCGACCTTGACAAGGGCAAACAAGCATGCAGCCAATTGGAGTCCGAAGGCTTGAGAAATGTAGAACCTATTTTAATTGATGTTAGCAACCCACTATCCGTAAGGGTAGCGAAGAATTTTCTAGAAAGTAAAATCTCTGAGCTAGACGTGTTGATTAACAATGCGGGTATTTCAGGAAGCTTTCCGCAGAATGTACTAGAAACAGATGTTGCAACATATAGGAATGTATTTGATACTAATGTATTTGGAGTGATAGAAGTAACTCAAGCCTTTATGGCTCTTCTTAAAAATTCAAAGGAACCTAGAATTGTAAATGTTACCTCAGGCTTGGGGTCACTTACCTTACATTCAGATCCGTCATGGAAATATTATCCGATTAAGCCGGCTGCTTATTTGGCGTCCAAGGCAGCACTGAATGGTTATACAATTGCATTGGCCTATGAACTTAGAGATACCTTATTTAAGGTAAATGCAGTTGATCCGGGCTATACTGCAACAGACTTCAATCATCATAGCGGCCCTGGAACAGTTGGAGATGCTGCCGCAAGAGTTGTTAAAGCTGCTACATTGGATATGAACGGGCTAACTGGCCAGTTCTATAGTGATGACAATTCACCTGAAACAGGAATAAGTCCCTGGTAATTCTTGTTTCAATTTCTTATTTTTGACCCGCTCCACCAAAAAAGTTATGATTAAAAGAGAAAAAGTAAAGCATCTGTTAGAGACGACAGAATTTGATAGAGAAGTTACCGTTATGGGTTGGGTTCGTACCTTCCGCAACAACCAATTCATTGCCATAAATGATGGTTCATGCATGGGTAATATTCAGATTGTGGTAGATTTCAATAATACCCCCGAAGAGTTACTGAAACGCATTACAACGGGCGCTGCCATTTCAGTAAAAGGAATTGTTGTGGAATCCTTAGGTAAAGGACAGCGTGTTGATATCAAAGCTACAGCTATTGAAATATTGGGCGACAGCGATCCGGAGAAATTTCCCTTGCAACCTAAAAAACATAGTCTTGAATTTTTAAGGGAGATTGCGCATCTACGTTTCCGAACAAATACGTTTAATGCGGTATTTAAATTGAGGCATGCACTTGCATTTGCTATCCACAAATTCTACAATGAGCGAGGGTTTGTTTATATGCATACGCCTATTATCACAGCATCTGATGCTGAAGGTGCTGGTGAGATGTTCAAAGTAACTACGCTTGATTTTGATAACGTTCCGCGCACTGAAGATGGTAAAGTAGATTTTTCTGAAGATTTCTTTGCCCGGGCAAGCAACCTAACTGTTTCCGGACAATTGGAGGGTGAACTTGCTGCAATGGCTTTTGGACAGATTTATACATTCGGACCAACATTTAGGGCTGAAAACTCCAACACTACGCGTCACCTTGCCGAGTTTTGGATGATTGAGCCGGAAGTAGCTTTTGCTGATCTGGAAGACAACATGCAGCTTGCAGAAGATATGCTGAAATATGTGATTGAGTATGCGCTGGAAAACTGTAAAGATGAACTGGAGTTTTTAAATGCTCGTTTGTTGGAAGAAGAAAAATCTAAACCACAGGCGGAACGTTCAGAACTTTCATTGTTGGAGAAACTAAACTTCTGTTTGAGCAACGATTTTGAACGGTTAACTTATACGGAAGCAATAGCGATCCTTAAGTCTTCCAAACCCAATCAAAAGAAACAATTCAAATATCTGATAGACGAATGGGGTGCAGATCTACAATCAGAACACGAGCGTTTTTTGGTAGAGAAGCACTTTAAAAAGCCTGTAATACTTACAGATTATCCGGCAGATATTAAGTCGTTTTACATGCGCCAAAATGAGCCAGATGCCCAGGGAAGAAATACGGTGGCAGCGATGGACATTTTGTTTCCGGGTATTGGTGAGATTATTGGAGGTTCACAAAGAGAAGAACGTTTAGACAGGCTTACTAAAAGAATGGAAGAAATGCACATCCCTCAGGACGAGCTTTGGTGGTATTTGGATACCAGGAAATTTGGCTCTGCACCTCATGCAGGATTTGGATTGGGATTTGAGCGTTTGGTACTGTTTGTTAGCGGCATGACCAACATCAGAGACGTAATCGCTTTCCCACGTTTCCCTAAAAATGCTGAATTTTAAATATTAGGTTCTTAAAGAACAATTATATCAGGCGGCCTTCTCAATTTGAGGAGGCCGCATTGTTTTCAAGTGTATCATTAAATGAATTGGCGTGAGAATAGTCCACCAACGATACCTTATAATCTGTAGGTGCAAAACTTGCTGAGGTACTTAAAGCCATACCCAATTCAAATCTTATTGGGTAAGGCGATTGTAGCAAACTGCCTTCTGGTATGTAGGGAAACGTTTCCATGTAGGACTGCATTACGTTGGTTGCCACTCTTCTGTTTATGTATGCCCTTGTAAGCTCATAGGTATGATGCAAACCCGCAGCACCCAACAACTCTACTGCACTGGCTACAGTTAAGCGATGAAAATTAAATACCCTTACCGTTTTATCTTCTACAACAAGCCCCTTCATTAAACTGGGGTCTTGTGTTGCTACGCCAGTAGGGCAAGTATTACTATTGCATTCCAAAGCCTGTATACAACCAAGAGCAAACATCATCCCCCTGGCAGAATTGCACAAATCAGCGCCAAGCGCTATGTTCTTAACAAGATCAAACCCTGAAGCAACCTTACCCGAAGAGATAATTTTAATATGCCTTTTAATATTAAAACCTGTAAGCACATCAAAAACAAATGCCACGGCCTCTCTTAAAGGCATTCCCACTGCATTAGAAAATTCTTGAGGTGAAGCACCTGTACCACCTTCTCCCCCATCCACCGTGATAAAATCTACATAAATATTGCTTTCTACCATCGCTTTGCAAATGGCAAAGAACTCACTACGCCTACCAATGCAAAGCTTGATACCCACTGGTTTTCCGCCAGATAAGTCTCTAAGCTTTTTAACAAAGCGCATCATTTCCATTGGAGTTTTAAATTCTGAATGTGCTGGTGGAGAAATTACATCAAAACCTTCTTTTACAAGTCTGATTTTAGCAATTTCTGGTGTTACTTTTTTGGCTGGCAAAATGCCTCCATGACCGGGTTTAGCACCTTGAGATAATTTAATTTCGATCATTTTGATCTGTTCGGATTTTGATTTATCCGCAAAAGCTTCATCATTAAACCTACCATCATGATGCCTGCAGCCAAAATACCCTGTACCAATCTGCCAGACCAAGTCGCCGCCTGGGTTTGAATGATAATTACTTATCCCTCCCTCTCCTGTATTGTGGGCAAATCCACCCATTTTTGCCCCTCCGTTTAAAGAAAGAATGGCATTCTGACTTAAAGACCCGAAGCTCATTGCAGAAATATTATAAATACTGGCAGAATAGGGTTGTGCACAATCAGGCCCACCCACTAATACCCTTGGATTTTCATCTAATTCATGGTGACTAATTGCTGCAATGCTATGGCTTAGCCATTCGTACCCGTTTTCGTATACATCAAGCTGGGTACCAAATGGTATGGTGTCGTTTTCCATCTTTGCACGCTGATAGATCAATGACCTGCTCAACCTGCTAAAAGGTTTCCCATTGGTATCACTCTCTACAAAATATTGGTATACTTTAGGCCTTAGGTCCTCTGCAAAATAACGAAGTCTGCCGATTACAGGATAATTCCTAACAATACTGTGTTTAGGTTGATACAAATCATAAATACCAAGTAAAACAACAGGAAAGGTAAAAATGGCTATCCACCACAATGGCGGATAAATAAGCCCAAGTAAAATGGTAAGGGTTACTAAAAATGCAGCTATAGCGATAAATGCTTTTCTCATACTTGTTAATTTAATAAAATCACAGCAATACGAAGAATTATAATTGAGTTTCGGCTCAAGATTTGTGTAATTTTACATATGCTTATCAAAATCTATCCTGAGAACCCCAACCCTAAAGCAATTGAACAAATTGTAGAAGTACTGAAGAAGGGAGGGATCATTATCTATCCTACTGATACCGTGTATGGAATGGGTTGCGATATTACCAATCAAAAGGCAATAGAAAAGATTTGTAAGCTTCGGGGCGTTAAACCGGAAAAAGCTAACTTCTCTTTTATTTGTTCTGACCTGAGACACATATCAGATTACATAAAACCGATAGACAATACCGTTTTCAGGATATTAAAAAAAGCACTACCAGGGCCATTTACTTTTATATTTAACGCTAATAACAATGTACCTAAGCTATTAAGCTCTAATAAGAAAACTGTGGGCATAAGGGTGCCCGACAATAATATAGCGCGAGAGATCGTGCTGCAACTGGGCAATCCCATACTATCTACCTCTATACATGATGATGACGAGGTTATTGAATATTCTACCGATCCGGAGCTTATTCATGAAAAGTATGAGGATAAAGTAGATCTAATTGTAGATGGCGGTTATGGAGATAACGAACCATCTACTGTAGTTGATTGTACTTCAGGCGATTTTGAGGTTATCAGGCAAGGTAAAGGCGATCTTGAAAGTTTGATCGGTTAAACTTGTCTTACAATTACCCCTTAAATTTCTTCATAAATTCTTTAACACTACCACGGACGTTATCGCCATCCAGGCTCTTTACAAATGCACTTCCTACAATTGCGCCATGGGCATATTTACAAGCCTTGTTAAACGTTTCTTTGCTGCTGATACCAAAACCAATGATACTAGGGTTTTTAAGTTTAAGTGCTGCAATTCTAGCAAAATAGGCTTCAGTTTGATCTGAAACCTGTAAATTCTGACCAGTTGTAGCGGATGAAGACAACAAATAAATGAATGCATTGCTGATTCCATCTATCTTTTGAATACGCTCTGGCGAAGTTTGCGGAGTAACCAGGAAGATGTTACTTAAACCATATTTAGCAAATATTTCTGCATATAACTCTTCATATTCCACCATAGGAAGATCCGGTACAATACATCCATCAACGCCCACCTCTGCACATGCTTTACAAAAATTTTCTACACCAAATTGCAGCATTGGGTTTACGTACCCCATTAAAAGCACAGGTATAGTAACTGTTTTACGCAAGTCTTTTAATTGCTCAAATAAAAGCTTTAAGTCCATTCCATTATCCAACGCCTGCTTGCTGCTTGCCTGTATAACAGGTCCATCTGCAACAGGATCAGAATATGGGAAACCAATTTCCAGTAAATCTGCGCCGCTTTGTTCCAACTGCTCTGCAATGGCCATAGTATCACCTAGATTAGGATAGCCTGCAGTATAATAAATGGAAAGTATATTTTTCTTCTCTTCGAAGAGTTGTTTGAGTCTGTTCATAGTAAAGATTGCTTCGTTCCTCGCAATGACAATTTGTTCCTAGCAATGAGACTTCGTTCCTCGCAATGAGACTTCGTTTCTCGCAATGACAATTTGATCGTCGCAATGACAATTTGTTTTTATAAGTTGAAATATTTCATGTAAGTATCCATATCCTTATCACCGCGGCCGGACAAACAGACTACTACGTTTTCATTGCCTGTAAATGTCATCTTTTCCAAATACGCAAGTGCATGAGCGCTCTCGATGGCGGGAATTATTCCCTCCATTTGTGTTAAAAGCAGCCCTGCCTGCAGCGATTCATCATCTGTTATCGATACATATTGACCACGACCGGTTTTGAATAAATGTGCGTGCTGAGGACCTATGCCAGGATAATCTAACCCTGCCGATACGGAGTGTGGCTCAACCACCTGCCCATCATGCGTTTGCATTAAAATACTCCTGCTACCGTGCAAGACGCCCTCTTTACCGAGCGTAGTGGTTGCAGCAGAAAACCCACTACTAACACCTCTGCCCGCTGCCTCAACGGCAATTAGCTTTACCTGTTCATCATCAAGGAAGTGATAGAACATACCCATAGCGTTGCTTCCGCCACCAACACATGCTAAGATATAATCAGGCTGGTCACTTCCAGTTTGTTCAATAAGTTGTTTTTTTGTTTCCTCAGAGATGATGGATTGGAAAATACCTACCATATCAGGATATGGATGCGGACCAACCACAGACCCGATAATAAAATGGGTATCTATAGGATTATTAATCCAGTCGCGCATGGCCTCATTGGTTGCGTCTTTCAAGGTTTTACTACCTGAAGTGGCTGGCACAACAGTAGCTCCTAGCATTTTCATCCGCGCTACATTAGGAGCCTGGCGTTTGATGTCTACCTCACCCATATAAACCACACATTCAAGCCCTCTTAAGGCACAAACTGTAGCTGTGGCTACACCATGCTGACCTGCCCCTGTTTCTGCAATGATCCTCTTTTTACCCAATCGCTCTGCAAGCAGGATCTGACCTACTGTATTGTTAATCTTATGCGCACCGGTATGGTTTAAATCTTCCCTTTTCAAGAAGATATTTGCGTTGTACTTTTTAGAAAGTCTTTTGGCCAGGTAAAGCGGCGAAGGCCTGCCTACATAGTCCTTTAGCAGTTGATGAAATTCTTTTTGGAAGTCCTCATCTCCGATAATCTTTAGGTAGTTCTGCCTAAGTTCTTCTACGTTTGGATAAAGCATTTCAGGAATATATGCTCCTCCGAAATCCCCGTAATAACCCTTTTCATTTACAAAATAGCTCATAACTGTGTTTTAAAATATTTTAATTTATCAAAATCTTTTATCCCCGGCTCCAATTCAAACCTGCTGTTTACATCTACGGCATAAAAACGCGTATCATTTATATTGTTCAATTCGTTTACATGATCTTCACTAATGCCACCACTCAGAAAATACGGGACCTCAAGTGTGTATTGCTGGAGTAGATTCCAATTAAAAACCTTGCCAGAGCCCCCGTGACCTGGTGTTTGTGTATCAAATAAGAAGTAGTTAACTACATTGGCATACACAGTCAGGGTTTTAAAATTGAAATCTTCATTGATCCCAAAGGCCTTTATTATTAGTAGTGAGGCGGCAGATCTACTTTTCAATTCTGCACAATAATCTGCAGATTCCGATCCATGCAACTGTACACCCGAAAGCTTAAACCGCTCTACAATACCTAACACTTCACTCAAGTCTTCATTGACAAAAACGCCTATTCGTTCAATGTTTTGAGGTAATTTTAATACTACCGCAGCTGATAAGTTTCCAGCATATCTTTTTGATTGCTTGTAAAATATGAAACCCATAAAATCAGGTGCCAACGCTGATACCTCCAATATGTTTGCAGGATCTTTCATCCCGCATATTTTAAGCTTTCTCTTCACTATGCAATTAATTTTTTGAAACTATTCAAAGCCAGCTTATTCATTAATGACTCTTCAGCTTCGTAAAAGCAATCGGCAAAAGACTTACTACTGTCTATCGTGTTAATGGCCAATGCCGCGTTACACAATACTACGTTTCGCTGTGCATCAGTAGCCTTTCCATTTAAAACATTTTGAAATATGGCTGCAGAAGACTCAACGGTGTCCCCCCCTTTAATCTCACTTTCACTGATCTCAGAAAAACCAAGATCTGCTACAGTAATTAATGCTTCGCCCGATTTGCTAAACGTTTTAAAATCACAAGTCAAGGAAACCTCATCAAAACCGTCAACAGCATGAAGAATCGTATAGTTTTTATCCGTATCCTGATAAAGATAGGCATATTGCCTGGCCAGTTCCAGACTAAATACTCCTACAATTTGATTTTTGGGCTGTGCAGGATTAACCATTGGACCCAGCATGTTAAAAAATGTTTTAACACCCAACTCTTTACGTATGGGAGCAACGGTTTTCATTGCAGGATTAAACAGTGGCGCATGAATAAAACAAATTCCTGCAGTATCCAGGCTACGCTTTAAAGTGTCCTGATCGTTTGTAAAGGTATAGCCCAAATATTCAATAACGTTCGAAGAGCCACATCCAGAAGAAACACCATAGTTTCCATGTTTAGCCACCTTATAGCCCGCCCCCGCAACCACAAAGGAGGCAAGAGTAGATATATTAAAAGTATCCTTACCGTCACCACCCGTGCCGCAAAGATCAACCAATTCAAAGTCAGACAAGTCGAGCTTTAAACAAAGATCAAGCATGGCATCCCTAAAACCCTGCAGTTCCTGAACGGTAATATTCCGCATTCCGTAAGCTGTAATAAAAGCAGCAATTTGAGAGGGATTAAATTCGCCCATGGCGATAGACGTTAAGATTTTTTGTGCTTCTTCCCTGTTAAAGGTCTTGTTTTCAAAAAGGTGATTTAATATTTTCTTCATTTGTGTGTCTGATTCAATTGATAACTTCTGTAGGAAGTTTTAAAATTCCTGTAAAATAAAAAAGGTTGCCTTAAAGCAACCCTCAAAATATTTTTATATAAAAAACGTTCAAAATAGGGTTACACTACGCTGCTGCGTTGTGCCACCACCAATTATTAAGTCCGTTTGTTAAAATCATCAGCAGCAAATATGGAATTGTTTTTGCAAAGCAGCAAATCTTTCCTAAAAAAAATTAATAATTAACTACGTTTTAAAAAATCAAGTGTGTAACCGTACAACTTATTACAGCCAAAGATCATCTGGGTGATCATTCCCACATGCTTTTTACGTGGAATCACGTGCATCTCAACATCCACGTTGTTGGCCTTAAGGATTTTATTTAACCGCTCTGACTGAATTTGTATAGCAGGGTATGTTTTTTCTCCATAAAACAGGAGGTGTGGATTATGAATATTGTTCACGTAGTTTAATGGAGAACCGGCAGTCCACACTTTTGGATCTTTACTAAAGGTCCTCAAAAAATCATAATAGCTATTATCTTTCTTTGCTATGGTGAGGTATTCGTGCATATCCAGCCCAAATGGATCGTCTAATATAATGCCCTTAATGGGATTAGTCAATCCAGCTGCTTTAAAATATTGCGGATCAGCATTGATCAGTTCGGCTAACTGGCCTCCTGCTGAGTGCCCCATAAGAAATATTCTTTTAGGATTGCCCCCATAATTACTGATGTTTTTGGTTACCCATTTTACAGCATCAACACAATCGGCTGCCATTTTCGAATAGTTATTATCGGGAGCCAGGCCATAATTAATCGTTACGGTAACTACTCCTTTGCGTGCAAAATTTCTGCCCAACCACCAATAAAGATCTTTTTTACCACTGCTCCAGGATCCTCCGTGAATAAATATGATTACGTCTTGAGCAGTATCTGCCGTCGTTTTATGGTAGATATTTAACTGCCTTCGAATATCGCCGGTTGCCGAGGTGTAGTTGATGTTCTTTTCGACTTTAACCTTTGCCGATAAGGCCAATAGCGGGCCAAGAAAGGCAAATAACATAAGCGTTAATGTAAGTTTCATTCATTATTTAATTAAAGCATTCTTCTCTTTACTGAAGTGATTGAATACCAACTTATCTGCCAGTGCAGGTAGCAGCTTATTTAGCCAAACAGTTAATTTACCCTGTCCTGTAATTAACAGTGTACGTTTTCTATTTACAATCCCTTCAGCTATAATTTCAGCAACAGCCTCGGCCGTCATCATTTTACCCTCTTCCATACTCGTCTCCCCATGCAAAGCCCCGTCTTGGGCTAGCGCAGCTACGCGGATATTTGAAGTGGTAAACCCCGGACAAGCAACCATTACATGCACACCAGTTTTTAAAAGTTCTGTTCTCAATGATTCCATGAAACCATTCATAGCAAACTTAGATGCAGAATACCCCGTCCGGCCGGGCAGTCCCCTGTAGCCAGCTATAGAAGATACGCCAATTATACTGCCTTTGGTTTTTAAAATTTCAGGTAAAGCATATTTTGTACAATACACCGTACCCCAAAAATTAACATCCATTAAATTTTTAAGCACGCTAATATCGGTGTCATTAAATAGTGCACGCATAGACAAACCTGCGTTATTCAAAAGAATATCAATATGACCAAAAGTATCAATAGCCTGTTTAACCAACAACGCACAATCCTCTTCTTTACTTACATCGACCTGTACAGCAATGGCTTTGATCTGGTATCTCTTTTCAAGATCAGCTGCAATTTCACAAAGGGTAACAAACTGACGTGCGCCAAGTATTAGGTTTGCACCACATTTTGCAAACTCGTCTGCACAGGCTTTGCCAATACCTGATGATGCACCTGTAATGATGATAACTTTGTTCTTAAAATTCATTCTATTATTTAATTAATGAGTTTTCATAAGGAACCCTGGTTACAATTGATCTGCCCAGGGTAATCTCATCCGCATATTCCAATTCGCCGCCAAAAGCAATCCCCCTGGCAATTGTAGTAATTGGTATCTGAAAATCCTTTAGTCGCTTGTATAGGTAAAACAGGGTAGTATCTCCTTCCATGGTGGCACTAAGTGCCAGGATAACCTCTTTTACAGGTGTTGTGGCTACGCGCTGAACTAGCGAATCTATATAAAGATCTGAAGGCCCTACCCCATCCATTGGCGAAATCAATCCCCCCAATACATGGTACACGCCAAAGTATTGCGATGTGTTTTCTACCGCCATTACATCTCTGGTATCCTCTACCACGCATATTAATTCTTTATCGCGCTTATTGGCTGTACAGATCTCACAGGTATTATGGTCTGAGATGTTGTGGCACACTACACAGTGTTTAATTTCCTGCCTAAGCCTGATCATTGTATTTCCAAAATGCGAGACTTCTTCTTGGTCTTTACTCAACAAGTGTAGCACCAATCGAAGCGCAGTTTTTTGTCCCACACCTGGCAACTTAGCAAATTCACTTACAGCGTCTTCAAGTAATTTGGAAGAAAAGTTCATCTTACAAACTTAAATAAAAGCACTTATTTAATAATATGATTTCTTACATTTAAAAGCTAACAACATCCTATGAGTCCGGCTATACTATTATCATTCCTTATTGGGTATTTTTTTATTTTGATTACCATTGCCTTTGCAACTTCAAAAAAGTCGTCTGATAACTCGACTTTTTTTATCGCCAACAGGAATTCCAAATGGTATCTTGTAGCTTTTGGGATGATCGGCACTGCACTATCCGGGGTTACATTTATCTCTGTACCTGGCGAAGTAGGCGCTCCCGCCGGTAACCAGTTCCAGTATTTTCAGTTCATTTTAGGGAATGCCATAGGTTTCATCATTATTGCTACCGTTCTACTGCCGCTGTATTACCGGATGAAACTGACTTCAATATATAGTTATATTGAACAACGATTGGGCTTTTACAGTTACAAAACCGCAGCCTCTATATTTTTAATTAGTCGCACAATAGGCTCGGCTTTTCGTTTATACCTTGTTGTAATTGTGTTGCAGCGTTTTATATTTGATAGTTACGGTGTGCCTTTTTGGGCAACGGTACTGATATCATTGATCTTAATTTGGTCGTACACCTTTAAAGGAGGACTAAAAACCATTATCATTACCGACACGCTACAAACCTTTTTCCTAGTATCGTCTGTATTTTTAACCCTGTACTTTATATGCAGCAGTCTTAATTTAGATATTCCTCAAACTTTTGAGACCATCAAGAACAGTGGCTATTCGAAGATTTTCTTTTATGAAGACTTCCTAACCAGCAACTTCTATTTCAGCAAGCAATTACTGGGTGGTATTTTTGTGACCATAGCAATGACGGGACTTGATCAGGACCTGATGCAGAAGAACCTGAGTATGAAGACCATTGGCGAGGCTCAAAAGAATATGTTTACCTTTACCGCAGTATTTGTAGTACTCAATATATTCTTTTTAAGCGTAGGCGCGTTGCTATACATTTACGCAACAAAGAACGGAATAGCAATACCACTTGATCACATTACCGGAAAGCCGCGTACCGATTTCCTTTTTCCTGAAATAGCATTTAACCACCTTGCCTTGATACCAGGTGTGGTGTTTATGCTCGGTTTAACGGCGGCCACATTTGCAACAACAGATTCTGCTTTAACGGCTCTTACCACATCTTTCTGCGTAGATTTTCTTCAAATGGATAAAGGAGCGCACACCAATTCAAAGACCTCTGTAAACACAAGGCACATGGTACACGCAGGGTTCTCTTTACTCATGTTTTTAGTGATTATTGTATTCAACGTATTGAATGATGAATCTGTAGTTAAAGGTATTTTTAAGGTGGCATCCTATACCTACGGACCGCTGCTGGGGCTTTACAGTTTTGGCCTTTTTGTAAAGAACCGGGGGCTGCATGATAAACTTGTACCTTTTATTTGTCTGATCTCTCCAGCAATATGTTACTTGTTAAATGAGCATTCGGCACAATTATTAGGAGGATATAAATTTAGTGTAGAACTGATTTTAGTAAATGGCCTCATCACTTTTATCGGATTATTACTGATCAGTAAGAAAACAGATCTTCAAACCAAATTTTAATTAGAA
The DNA here is from genome assembly GCA_025351765.1 of Pedobacter sp. Lineage (GTDB taxonomy): Bacteria > Bacteroidota > Bacteroidia > Sphingobacteriales > Sphingobacteriaceae > Pedobacter. Next base: position 17,243 of record JANXVH010000005.1, on the reverse strand, counting down.
GCGAATAAGAATGACTAGTGAAGAGAAAATAAGAAGTGCATTTGAGAATAAAAACTGGCAGGAAATTAAAGTAACAGACTCCTGGCAGATCTTTAAAATAATGGCCGAATTTGTAGACGGCTTTGAAAAACTTGCTAAAATAGGACCCTGTGTATCTATTTTCGGTTCTGCAAGAACAGCGGAAACCAATAAATACTATGAGATAGCGGTAGAATGTGGCAAGCTCTTAACCGATCGTGGCTATGGCGTAATTACAGGCGGTGGACCAGGTATAATGGAAGCTGGTAATAAAGGTGCACACACCAACGGAGGTAAATCAGTTGGTTTAAACATAGAGCTCCCTTTTGAACAATTCCATAACAAATACATAGACCACAATAAGCTGCTTGAGTTCGACTATTTCTTTATCCGTAAGGTAATGTTTATGAAATATTCTCAAGGATTTATTGTACTGCCAGGTGGTATGGGTACCATGGATGAGCTATTTGAAGCCATTACATTAATTCAAACTGGAAAAATAGCACGCTTTCCAATAGTGTTGGTTGGAAAAGATTACTGGAGTGGATTGGTAGACTGGATTACTAAAACCATGTTGCATACCGAACATAACATCCACGAAGAAGACTTAAACCTCTTTAGGTTAGTGGATACTGCCGAAGAGGCTACTGAGCACATCTTCAGGTTCTACGACAAGTATGTATTGAAACCTAATTTTTAGGCTAGAAGTGTGTTACCCCACCTGACACCACCAGTTTCATGGCATCAGCAGCGCTCATTTCCAGCAATTTAATCTTTTCATTTTTTACTACATAAACCTGCCCGGCAAAAGAATAGGAAAAGGGAAAATATACAATGGATTCGCCAGGCAATCCAATGGCAGTAAGATCGCTTTGTGTCAAAAAACCTATTCTTTTTAAATCGCCCTCTACCTGAACCAATACGGGAGTATTGAACTTTTTCTCGTCGCCTACAAATGCCTCGGTCAGGTCTTTTATGGAAGAATAAATAAACTTTAAAATAGGAAGCCTATCCAGCACACGTTGAAACCAGTTGTACATAGGTTCAGTAACAAAATTAGTTACAAAGATTCCGGCCGCAAGTATAATAGTGATTACCAATGCCAAGCCCAGTCCGGGAATGTTCCTGCTGGCACCTGTATTTGGATCAACCCCCAGAATGTTATTTACATTTAACCAGCTATCAACCGTGGTAACTGCCCATATAACAATGAAAACGCTTAAAGCAATAGGTAGGACAATCAATAATCCCTTGATCAGATAATTCAATACTCCCCTGCCAATTCTGTTCATGCTGCAAACTTAGAAAAAATTAACTTGGCAGGGCAAGCCTATTCATAAAAATACACCCGTTTAACACGCTGAGATATATTGGTAAGTATTTCGTATGGGATGGTATCAATTTGCTTGGCTAGTTGTGCAATGGTCAGTTCTCTGTTAAAAACAATTACTTCATCTCCCGTCCTTACCTCAATACCAGTAACATCCAGCATGCACATATCCATACAGATTACCCCTACGGTTTTGGCTATTTTTCCATTGATTAACATGTGCCCTACCCCATTTCCAAACCTGCGGTTGTAGCCATCTGCATAACCAATCTTTACCGTGGCAATCTTACCACCTTCTGGAAGCACACCCTTGCGACTGTACCCAACGCTTTCATTTGCCTTAATGCGCTTCACTTGTGTAACTGTAGTTTTTAGTACCGCTACGGTTTGTAAAGCCCGAATGTTGGGCAAGCCCCCATCAAAGCCATATAGACCTATCCCAATTCTTACCATATCAAACTGTGCATCAGGGTGCCTTGTTATTCCAGAAGTATTTGAAATATGCCTGATAAAGGAATACTCCAATTCGCCCTCAATGGTATTTGCCATGTTTGTAAATCTACTTATCTGGTATTTAGAAAACTCATCATGCTCCGGGTTATCACTCCCAACCAGGTGTGAAAACACAGAGGTTACCCTTAGTTTTTTACTTTCTTTTAGCGCGCGGATTAAGTCAGATATATCAAGCTCTTCAAAACCCAGTCTGTGCATTCCTGTATCAAGTTTTATATGAATGGGGTAATCATATTCATTATCGCCCAAATACCCACTAAAGCTATTTAGTACATCCAGGTTATAGATCTCTGGCTCCAGTCGGTTTTTAATGATGGCATCAAAACCAGAAGACTCCGGGCTCATTACCATGATCGGCATAGTGATTCCGGCCTTCCGTAAAGATACCCCCTCATCTGTATAAGCAACGGCCAGGTAATCGACTTTGTGGTACTGTAGCAAATTGGCTATTTCGAAACTACCACTACCATAAGAGAACGCTTTAACCATTGCCATTACCTTAACACCCGGCCTTAATTTATTGCGGTAAAATTGCAGGTTGCCAGATAAGGCATTTAAGTCTATTTCCAGAATGGTGTCATGTATCTTTTGAGATATCATGGTACTTATCCGTTCAAACTCGAACCTCCTGGCACCTTTTACCAAAATGGTTTCGTTGTTAAAGTGCAAGGAAGGGAAATTATCAATAAACTCTTGAGTGCTATCAAAAAAAGCGGCATCTAATTCAAATAGCTCGGCACAAGCAGAAATATGCGAACCAATGCCAATTAACCTGCTTAGGTTCTTTTGTTTAAGCAAGGCTGCAATTTCCTTATAAAGTACCTCATCGGTCTTACCCGTCTCCACCAGATCTGACAAGATCAATGTCTTTTTTACATGCTGATTTTGAAGATTTAAAAAATCCAGCGCAATGGCCAAAGAAGAAGTATCGGCACTATAAGAATCATCAATTAAAGAACACTGATTAATGCCGGTTTTAAGTTCCAGCCGCATGCTCACTAAAGAAAGTTTCTCCAGACGCTGGTCGGCATCTTTAGCCGTATATCCAAGTGCAAGTAGCGTTGCCCAGCAAATGATACCGTTTTCAACAGATGCTTTGTCTCTGAAAGGAATTAAGCATTCTATTTCATCGCCTTTAAAGTTAGCGCGAATGTAAGTTCTGCCATCAATGGGTTCTAAAAACAGAATCTGAAGATCTGCTTTTTGCTTGGTGCTCCATGAAAACTTAGTCTTACCGGGTAGGTCGGCTTCTTTTATACCGATGGTGTAATCCGGACTGTAGATCAACAATTCTATATTTTCGAATAGCTTTAGCTTTTCAGTTAACTTTTCATAGTGCGAATCAAAGCCTTCTGCATGTGCTTCACCAATATTAGTTAAGATGCCGATAGTTGGTTGTATGATGCGCGCAAGCGCTTCCATCTCGTTAGCCTTTGATATGCCTGCTTCAAAAATGCCAAGCGTATGGTCTTCCTCAATCTGCCAAACAGAAAGTGGCACTCCTATTTGTGAATTAAAGCTTTTAGGACTTTTAACGATATTAAAATCAGTTGCCAGCAATTGGTAGAGCCATTCCTTAACAATGGTTTTACCATTACTTCCGGTGATGGCAAAGGTTTTTAAGTTATATTGCGATCTGTTATATGCAGCCAAAGCTTGCAATGCATCCAATACGTTACTAACCAGGATTATATTTGCTTCAGGAAACTGACTTAAGTAAGCTGCATTACTAATTACAAAATTTTTAATACCGTTGGCGTAAGCATCTGCCAGGTATTCGTGCCCATCTCTTTTGGCTACAAGTGCAAAAAACAACGACTCTTCAGGATCTATCACGCTACGGGTGTCAATAACCAGCTGACTAATCACCGCATCTTTTACAAAAGTAAAAGACTTAGGCTTTAATATTTCAGCAATCAGTTTAATGCTATACGTGGCGTGACTCATCGACCAAAAATAATCATTTTGCTTTTACTATGAAGGTATATGATTGGGAAAGAATTTTAATAGCCTCCAAATATGGTTTCATGGAAACTGCTTTAAGGATATTTGTTTTCCATTAGCAGTAATGATGAGGTTGCACTCCTTTAATGGCAAATATACATTAGTAAAAGCCCGTAAATAATTAATATATAGTCTTTTAATTGGGTGCTACGCACACAGGTAGAAAAGAAATCGTTGCCGAAATTGAAAGCTTAAATACTAAACTTTCAAAAGCAAGGGATATAGTTTTCGATGATAAGTTAGATCCTGATGATTTTAGAAAAATAAAAAGAGCGTGTCATGTAGTTAATACTCGTTATTTTGAATCAATTGTAACAGCTTACCATCATCTTTTATTGATATGCTTTTTCCTGCCACTGATATGATATCATCGGCCACCAGATCATTGATGGTACGAAATAATGATTCATAGGCTGCACCTGAAAAAGAAGCAAGATCTTGTTTCGCCAATTCAATATTAATAACCCCATCCTCATTTACGCCAAACTGTTTTTTTAATGTAATCAAAGCCTGTGCAACACGACCTTTAACCGGCATATGAGCCAGATTACGCATTCTCTTTTCTGAATTTTGGAGCTCACCCGCAAAAAAACGCATTAACCTGACAGCGAACCCGTTGTTAATATTTAAAGAGGATTCAAAAAAATCCATCGGAAGGAAGCATACGGTTACCTTATCCAGGGCGGTTGCGGTAACGGGATAGATAAAATTACCCTCTAAGCCGAGGTGACCTAAAATGTCGCCCTTTTTGGCAAACCTGATGATCAAATCCTTTTCATCATCCCACTTTTTATGGACCTTGACAAATCCTTCATAAACAAAATATATCCCCGTTACCGGGTCGCCTTCCTTGAAAATATCCTGACCCTTTTTAACCCTGTAGTTTTGCTTATTCAATTCGATAGCAGGTTTCCAGTCACCAACACAGGTTTTACATAAAAAACAGGTATCAAGGTCACACTTATATTTAGCTTTTTCCATTTGATCTTTGTGGGGCTTAATAACTAATTGCTAAAATAATAAACCCTTTCCCTAACGGTAATTATTAGTTGAGAGATTTTCTAATGATGATTTTATATGCAATGTAATTATGCAAATTTAAACTTTTTTTATAACAATAACATTGCACATGCAATATAAATCTTTTGTTTCTTGTGATATCGGTTCAAATAATTCATACTTTTGCCTCGAAATATTTTCGCATTGAATCCATATTACAAATCATGAAAAATCAACACCAATCAGGTGGCATTCCTATTTCTCCATTATTGTCCGGTATAGGTACAGATTCACCGGGCTCAAACACAAATTTTTCTAAAAGTAGGTTGTTGCGCATATCCGCCCTATCTATCCTGGTGGCTGCGGCTATTAGCTTGATCGCCAAATTTTTGATTACGCTTATCAATATCGTTACCAATCTCTCCTTCTTCGGAAAATTGGCTGTAACTTATCATAGCCCAGCGGGTAATCACTTAGGGTTATGGGTCATCATTGTGCCCGCTGTCGGCGGTGTATTGGTAGGACTAATGGCGTTGTATGGCTCAAAAGCGATTAGAGGGCATGGCATACCGGAGGCAATGGAGCAGATTTTAACCAATCAGAGCCGGATCAAACCATCAATTACCTTATTAAAGCCCATTTCTTCTGCTATCGCCATTGGCACAGGCGGACCCTTTGGGGCGGAGGGGCCAATTATAGCTACTGGTGGTGCACTCGGGTCAACGCTCGGGCAATTATTTAAAATCACTTCCAATGAACGGAAAATCCTCCTGGCTGCCGGGGCAACCGCAGGCATGTCAGCCATTTTTGGAACACCAATAGCTGCCGTTTTTTTAGCGATAGAACTATTGCTCTTTGAGTTTTCCCCGAGATCGATACTTCCGGTTGCTTTGGCCTGTATCACAGGAGCGGCAGGACATCATTTATTATTTGAAGCTGGGCCGGTATTTCCGATGCCCAATTTAGATACGCCTACCAACGGCGCGCTGGCCATTTACAGTGGCATAGGTCTGTTCATAGGATTTCTGTCTATCGGTGTAACCAAAATAGTTTATTTCATCGAGGATGCTTTTGAAAAGCTTCCGATCCATTGGATGTGGTGGCCTGCTCTGGGTGGATTGGCAGTTGGCTTCATTGGCTATTTCGCACCGCATACACTCGGTGTAGGATATGACAATATTATCAGTGTCTTATCCGGGTCAGTTGCCATCATTTTGTTACTCCGGTTATTCTTTTTTAAATTCTTGTCTTGGGCTATTGCTTTAGGCAGCGGAACTTCGGGTGGCACCTTAGCGCCATTACTAACAATTGGCGGGGCAGGCGGGGCATTGATCGGGGCAATTATTCTTTACGTTTTCCCCAACGTTGGTATCAGTGTACCTATGGCCGCCCTGATCGGCATGTCGGCTATGTTCGCAGGCGCGTCCAGGGCTTATCTGACCAGTATTACCTTTGCTTTGGAATCAACCGGAAAATTCCATGCTTTACTGCCGCTTTTGGGTGCATGTACCGCTTCTTACCTTGTATCTTTTTTTTTAATGGAAAATACGATAATGACGGAAAAAATTGCTCGTCGTGGCGTTTCGACACCCGATTCTTTTGAACCTGATGTACTGGGTAAATTAACAGTAGCGGAAATCAGCAATGCAAACGACCTTATTTTCAATATCGGGTTGGAAATCCGCGAGGTAAGGGATATTATAAAATCTGAAAATAACGAGACGCAGTATTTTATCGTAGCTGATGATCAGGGAAATTATTCGGGGATCGTAAGTGCTGCAGATATTAATAAACATGACATGGATGGCACTGCCCCTTTGAAAAGTATCCTGCAATCGTCTAATCAGTCAGTAAAAAGCAATGATAATTTACGAAAGGCGGTGGAGTTAATGGCAGAGAGAAATGTTGAAGTATTGCCGGTTGTAGCACAAAATAAGGTAACCGGTGTGATCAGTTGTAAAGACATTATCAATGCATACAAATTTTATCACGAAGAGAATGACCGGGTAAATACTCACATTTCATTAAAAAGACAACGCTTGAAAGTCGTGGTGCGCGGCAGAGAACTATTTAAACCTAAAGCTTAACGGTGTAATAATTTATATGAAATGAAATTATAGCCCATTTCAAAACCAAATTTCTTATACCAGGGCAGATTTTTTAATGTAGAAGTTTCTAAGTAAATATTGCGTTTCTGTGTGAGGCTATCTTGTATGAGTTCATTCATAAGAGTGCTTCCAATCCCTGAACCCTGATATGAAGGATCAACACCTATAAACCATAAATAATACATTGGAACTTTGGACTGTATTTTTTTTATCATTGCCTCCCTGTTTAGTGTCTTTTTTATGTTTTCTATGCCAATACAAGACAAAATCAGGTTTACATCAAGCATTATAGACTTAATAGTTGTTTTCTTCTTATCAGGATATAGCACCAGTGCACATGCCTCATTATTATCCGATAGGAGTACATCTCCAAATAAATAGCAAACTTCAAAGGAGTAATCCATTAGGGCTTTAATTCGCTTTAGTCTTTTTTCATCTTGCTTTACGATATAGTTGACACTTTTGTTAGATTCAAAAGATTTTGATAGTATATCTACTAGCAAAGCTTTGTCATTGTATTCTGCTTTTTTCATAGGGATGATTTTAATAAAATTAGGATGATTAATACATGTTTATTCTTCGATAGTTAAATGTTTAGGTCTGAATAAAAAATAAGCTATTAATAATAAGGTCAGGGTTGTTATCCCTCCATATAGAAAGTTGTCCTTTGGATAACTGGCTCCTAAGAAACCAGCAACTGGATATGCTATTGCCCACCATAGGTGAGAAAAAGCAAAATGGGAACCAAATACTTTTCCTTGTTCTTGGTCGGGAATGTTTTCGCCGATAAGCGTTTCTGAGGGTATTTCTGCTAAGCTTTGGCCTAAACCAGCAATTATCCAAAAGCCAATCATAACCGAAAATCCTACATAGTTTGCTGCACTGATAGCAAGTCCGATCAGTAGTGCCCCGAAGATCAGCGAACGCTGGCGGCTTTTTGTTTTATCCAGACTTCCTGATAAAAAGGCGGCAATACTTGCCCCAATTCCAAAAGCCGCCATTATCCAACCATAATGTTTATCAGTAAGATGTAGTCCGGATTTTACATGACCTACTGTATTTACTAATATCTGCGCTCCTGCAATGGCTGAAATAAATTCAATAGATAAGGCAAAGCGGATCAACTTATTGCCAAAAAGCAATTTCGCTCCTTTTAATACATCCTGCCAGGCAGATAATGCTTTTACTTTAATTCCTTTATCCTTTCTGATTAGATCTACGGGCAAGGAGATAATGAGTATTCCAGCCAAAACAAAGGATGCTGCATCCACAAAAAATATTTCCCTCGCTCCAAACCAAACTGCAAGTATCCCCGCTAAACCCGGGCCTAATACACCCAGTAATTGAAAGGTTGCTGTAGATAAGCCTATTGCTTCCCGGTAATATTTTTTATCAACTACCTGTGGTATAACTGATTTATAAGTAGGTGTGAAAAAGGCATTAAATATATTTAGCAAAAATACGAGAACATAAATCTGCCATTCGGCAGTAATGAAAGGCATACATGCCACAATACCCATCCTGATGAAATGGGTAATGTAGAGTATCTTCTTGCGGTCAATGCGATCCGCAAGAACACCTGCGAACGGAGAGAAAATTATAAAAGCGATAACCCTAAGTGTTAGTGCAGAAGATAAAATCAGGGCAGAACGATCTTTTCCGAACTGGTAGGAAAGTAGAGCCAGACCGACCCATGTAAAGGCATCTCCTAAAAGGCTCACTGTCTGCGCAAAATATAACTTCGCAAAGACTTTATTATTTAATGCCTGAAAAGGAATGATCAGTTCATGTAAGATTTTCTTTATTTTCATCTTAATCCTGCTTTTTGATACCTTCTTTATATGCTAACAACCTTAATCCATTAAAAACAACAAGTAGGGTAGAACCTTCATGGCCTATCACCGCCGGGCCAATAGTTGCAATACCTGAAATCGTCAGGGGTATCAGTACGGCAACCATGCCTAAGCTTATCCATAGATTTTGCTTAATTATTCGGCGTGACTGGCGACTTAAGCCTATAGCGAAAGGTAGGTTATCCAGTTTATCTGCCATCAGCGCAATATCCGCAGTTTCCAGGGCGACATCCGAACCGGCAGCGCCCATTGCAATGCCCACTGTGCTTTTAGCCATTGCGGGAGCATCATTTACCCCATCGCCTACCATTGCAACCTTTCCTTTATTTGCCGTTAAATCTTCAATGGATTTGACTTTTTGTTCAGGAAGCAAACCGCCCCAGGCATCTGTAATTCCGATTTGCCTAGCTACAGCATCAGCAACCTGCTGGTTATCGCCTGTAAGCATAATCATCCGTTTAATCCCCAGCAATCGAAGTTGCTTTAATGTTTCAACTGCCTCCTTACGGGGAACATCCATCAAGGCAATTAAACCAATTACCTGATCGTTGCGCTGTACAATCATGGTGGTATTGCCTTCTTTTTCTAACTTTTCAACCTGACTGATCACTTCTGGCGATAAGTCTTTAAACAGCTTCTGATTTCCGATAACAATTTGATTACCATTTACATCTGCTTTTACGCCATGACCGGTAACCGCTTCGAGATTTTGAGCAGATGGAATATCTTTTTTTAGGTTATCCATAAATGACATACACGAAACTCATACCGAACATAGAGGTACCCCTCACATTTTTGATATGCGGAATGCCTTGTAGGTTTGAAACTAGCGGATAAGTAATCTGATCTTCCATCAGTTGCGGGCTTCTTCCCATCCACTCGGTAAAAACAATGACCTGATTTTCGGATAGATCGGGTATTGCGTCAATAGGATTTTGCTTGATGGAATAAATACCCCATGCAAACAGGCCAGCTGCAAGCATCAAAACAACCAGTCTGTTCTTTAAGGCAAATGTTATCAGTGCTCTTACCATATATGGGTGTTATTATAAATGTCATTACAAATCCCTGGCTATGCGTTAGCTGACAAGGGATTTGGCTTTTTAAACTTAAATCGCAGGGCTATGGCTTTTGGGCTGATTTCTCTTTTTTCTGTGCTAAGAAATAGCAGTGGGCAGCGCAGGCGTGTAATTTGTAATTCTTATGAACAGTCCCAAGCGAATGGCCCTTGGGGTCTAAAATTTCGCATTTTTCGGCATCAAGATCTCTTACGGTAATTACATTCTCTCCGTTGGCGTTGTAATAGTTGCCATTCTTTTGCGCTTTTCCCAGGTTTTTTCCTTTTGCATCAATAACGTTTCCATTAGCGTCAATGAAATAAATGGTTTTCCCCCGGTTATTTTTAATGATATTGTCTTTGGTGATAAATCCGAGTTTGTTCCAGCCGTGGTCATGTATCTCGCCTTTTTTATTGATAAATATTTTCTCAGCCTTTACGGTATCCGCTTTAGTCTGACCGGATACATTAACGGTAAACACTGTGAGAACCGCTAACAGAATAGTAAATAAAAAATGATTTTTTTTCATGATTTCTATGTTTTATTTTTGCCCAATGTATGCTTTTAAATTATCGGAATCTCTGATTTTCAGAATATTTAAAAGTGATATGCATCACTTTTTGACAGTAACAACCCTTCAACCAATTTGAAAATTAATAAGTTATTGTAATTCCTCCCCCGTATCCCATGTCGCTGTCATAGTGGGTGGATAAAGAGAAGTATTTGGTAACAATATATCTGAATCCCGCCATGTATTCCTTGTCAGTATTGGCCATAAAGTTCATTCTAAGCCTGCTGGTCAGCGGAACATCCTCACGCATCAGCTGGAAACGCAGTTTTCCTTTGCTGTCCAGCCTTGCTTCGGCAGTAACCAACATCGGAAGGATATACTGAACCCCGATCACAGCAGCCTTCCGGTTCTTTTGGTTGCTCAATTGCCCCAACAGGTTGTTTTCCCTTTCATTGTTCATACTGTTGTAATGGTAATCAAAGCCAATAAAGGGGAACAGCCACTGCATCCTGCCGATATACCGCCCAAAATAGGTTTCGCTTTCATTTCCATGATGTGACTTTAAGCCTAGCCTCCACTCTGTGGAGAAACGGTAACGGGTATTGGCCAGCATAAATTCACCATCACTGCCGTTGCTTTCAAGTCCAATGGTCGCCATTGGATGATAGGCTTTGTCATCAGAATTAAGACCACGCTTAGCTACTTTGGGATCGGTAATATCAGTTTTATCAACCAACGTATCCTGATAGCTGAAAACCCTGCCCATGCCACTCATCATGTGATACAAAATATGGCAATGGAAGAACCAATCTCCGCCAGGTTCTGAGGCGGCAAATTCGATGGTATCCCGCTCCATAGGCATAATATCAATAACGTTTTTCATCGGAGCATTTTCGTCCTGATCGTTCAGCACCCTGAAATCATGGCCGTGAAGATGCATGGGATGTCTCATCATACTGTTGTTGAACATAATTATGCGCACATTTTCTCCCTTTTTGATCAGGATTTTATCACTTTCAGATACGGTTTTATTATCCAGTGACCATACATAGCGGTTCATGTTGCCGGTAAGTTCGAATTTCAATTCCTTCCACGGCCCTTTGGGTAGCGTTGTCTTCTTTGGGTCACGCAGCATATTATAATTAAGGGTTACAATATCTGGGCTTTCACCAGTCATATTCATTCCCGCCATGCTTTTATCGTTAGGCATTTGCATGCCTGGCATATCGGCTTTTTTGGTGTCTGCCTTTGGGTTTTCTGCACCGGTGATTTCGGGATACATGACCGTATTCATGTCCATAATCTGGTTCTGCATATTCATGCCCTCCATTTCGATCATGTTGCCCTGCATGTCCATCATCTCGTTCATCATTTTCATCCCGGCAAAGTATTTCAGCTTGGGCATCTTCCCGGCTGGTACTTTTTCTCCCTTGCCCAGCCACAGCGAAGCGGATTTGGTACGGTCTTCGGGCGTTACCAAAAACTCGTAGCTCTTGTTTTCCGGTATGGTCACCACTACATCATAGGTTTCGGATACCGCGATGATCAGCCTGTCCACTTCCACCGGTTCCACATCATTTCCATCCGTGGCCACAACAGTGATCTTGCCGCCTGCATATTTCAGCCAAAAATAATCCGATGCGCCGCCATTGGCTATGCGCAATCTTACCTTGTCGCCTGCTTTAAATTGCGGTTGCTCATTCTGGTTCTTTCCGTTGATCAGAAAATTATCATAAAACACATCGCTGACATCCATCGCATTCATTCGCTTCCATTCATTGGCAACTTTGGTTTTGAAATGTCCGGTTTTGATGGCTTCGGCATAACTTTGAGTTGTTCCTTTTTTGATGGCAAACCAATCGGTAGCGTTCTTGAGACTGCGATGCACTTCCTCAGGCTTCATATCTGTCCATTCACTTAATACAAGAGGAATGGTTGGAATATCCCATTCTTTTCTTTTGTTCATGATGAATGCACCGTACATGCCGATTTGTTCCTGTAAACCGGAATGGCTATGGTACCAGTGCGTACCATGCTGAATGATAGGGAACTTATAGATATAAGTGCTATGAGGCTTTATGGGCATTTGCGTAAGGAAAGGAACGCCATCCATTTTGTTAGGCAAAAATAGTCCATGCCAGTGCAATGAGGTTTCTTCATCCAGGTTATTATGAACATATATGAGGGCGGTGTCGCCTTCGGTAAAAGTCAGGGTAGGCATAGGTATCTGCCCGTTTACAGCAATTGCCCGTTTTGATTTTTTTCCGTAGGTTACCGTTGTATCGGCTATGTACAGATCATAACGAACCGTACGGGGTGGCGTACTGCTGGTAATGGTTTTTATTGGACCTAACTGCGCTTTTGCCTTTTTGATATTCTCCATTGTAGCATTTTCATCTCCCATCGGCATTCCGTCCATATTCATATTGTCCGTTTTTTTAGCACCTTCTTTCATCGGCATATCCATTCCGTCATGCTGCATGGGAGCTGTTTTGGGAGTTTCCTTAACCAGTTTCATTCCGCATTTAGGACAATTACCCGGCTTGGATGCATGAATTTCAGGGTGCATTACACAGGTGTATGTTGCAGACTGCGCCTTTGCTGGCGCTTTAGCAGGCATCTTCATATTCTCCATGTCACCCATCTTTGCGGGCGGGCTTTTTTTGGCAGGGGTAGCTTTTTGGGGCTGAACGCTTTTTTTCTTTTGAACAACCAGTTTCATTCCGCATTTTGGACAGTTGCCCGGCTTGCCGCTCTGTATCTCAGGATGCATCGGACAGGTATAAACTACCGGCTGTTGCTTTTGCTGTGATGCTATAGTGTGTCCATCGTGTGCGGATGCGAACCCGTACAATCCCATCAGTAAAATATAAAATATTAATTTTTTCATCATCTATTTAATTTGTGAAAGACTGTCTTTCGTTTTTTCTATCCAATTCAGGATCAGTTCTTGTTCAGTTCCTGAAAGTCTGGCATTCCTGTGGATCAGTGTATATGAGCTAATAGGCATTGTTCCATCTTTTATACTGTTGGAGATTGCTTTCAGCTTGCTTTGTTTTTTGCGTGATGAGTAATTGCCGAACTCGTTAAAATTTAGCTCTTCTTTCCCTTTCCTGATGTGTGATGCAAGCCACCAGCCACCAGGCTGGACATTAGCATACCAGGGATAATCAGTGTTATTACTGTGGCAGTCATAACAGGAGGTTTTTAATATTCCCTGTACCTGCGCTGGCATGGGGTAGATACGGCTGATATCGGCAGGGTAAGCCTGCCCGCTTGTATTGCGGGCAGGCTGAATGAACTGGATGAATACCAGCACACCTAATAAAAACAAAAGTGCTTTTTGTACCCTGCCCATAATTAATTCAGTTCTTCTTTAACACTACCGCAAGTTGGCATTCCCTTACCCAGGTATGGGTTTTGTATTTCTTTAGTTTCACTTAGCCAGTTACCGCCCTTTCCATCATTGTACATCGGGCAGTTATCATAATAAAGCTTCTGTCCGGTGCTGCCACCTGCCTTGACCAGGTCGTAGATTTCCTGACTTAAGGTTTCAAAATGCTCCCGTTGATGCTTGATGTTTCCGGCATTAGAACCGATATGCTCTGCGTGTTCTTTTGCATCATCGGCAACGTCCCTAAAGACTTTAGATTGTTCAGCGGTTAGCGAAGTTTTGTCTACTGCTGCTATTGCCTCAACCAAGCTGTTACCCGCCTGCGCAGCAGTCTTATCATCGTCTTTAGTTAATGCATTTTTCAGTTCCAGACAGACGGTCACAACCCCGCTGGTGGAAGTTCCGGCAGCTTTGGTTTCTTCAGAAGCTCCGGTTTTGACTGTATCAGTTGCCATGCTGTTATTATCTGTCTTGGTACCACTGTTACAAGCGGCAAATAATAGCATGGCCATGGCCATGCTCAATATTGTTATTTTCATGTTGTTCTTTTTTTAAGTTTTTAACCAATTGTTTACCTGCAGCACTTCTTGACAAATAAAAATTTGAAGATCTTTTTCAGAATACTTTTTATTTTAATCATAGCGAAAAGTGAAAACAAGTAATGCCCTAAGCGAAAGGCTTAGGGCGTTTAAAATGACAAGAATTATTTTATAGTTTCTACCACTTTTCCACAGGTCAGCATAGCGCTGCCGTAATATGGGTTCTTTACTGTTTTTTCACTGCTTAGCCAATTGCTCTTTTTCATCGGGCAATACATTTGATAAACAGGTTCAGCAGACAGTTTTGAAGCTTTAGCTAAAGCGATCATATCGGTCGAAAGACCGGCGAAATGCTCCCGCTGACTTTTCAGGTCTTTACTGGCAGCTATTTTGCCTGCATGTTCCAACAGCCCGTCCCGATTAGTTATGGTTTTGGCATCGGCACCATTTAGGGCTTTAACTAATTCCCCGGCTTTAGAGGATGCAATAGTTGCGTTCCCGCCCACCAGGGCATCTTTAACGCTATAATATAAAGGAAGCAACGCGGCTGTTTGTGCTGTGGTAGCAGCATGATCGTGTTGTGCAAACCCAGTTTGCACAAGGGCAGTTGCCATAAGGGCAACCATTAAAAATATCTTTTTCATTTTTTTTGATTTTAATTGAATAATTATTTAGCCGGAATAGATAATACTATCCGGAAAAGACTAAACCTTAAATCAAATCTGAAAACTTTGTATGGCTATACGTACGTCAGGAATAGGTGGACGGCAATGCCGGACAAAATACGCATTAGGAACGTTTACCGGAAATATACTTGAATAACCTATACGATAAACCGTAGAAGGCAAAATGAAAAAAGACAGTGATAGCAGGCTGTAGTCAAACCCTGGTTGATATAATTTATCAGCTTTGGTTAATTTTGCTACTTCTTCCTTACAGCAGTTGTCTTTTGAGCTTTTGGTTGCATGGTGATTGGAGGCACTCTTATCATTTTCATGCTCAGCATGGTCATGTGGCTTATTATTTTTGTGAGTGTGTTCGCTGGAATTAACTGTTTTCTGCTCCTTATGATGCTCCCTGTTAAAGTCCATATCAGTTCCCATTGCACAGGCAAAGCCTACTATCGTATTCAAAAGAAATACAAAAGTTAAAAAGGCCGCTTTAAACTGTATGGATGAACAGGTTTTCATGTATATAAAAGTAAACTATTATTCTTAATTGCGTACTATCCATCAAAGATAGCCGAACTTCTATTTCTGAACTTACAAAATTTCGTAAAAAACTTACATAATTCTTACCCGTCTTTAAGACAGGCAAGAATTATCAGAACGATCTAAGCGGCTGTTGCAATCTGCTCGCAAGCTTCTGCACATTTTCGGCAAGCCTCCGCACACTCACTGCAATGCTCCATGCCCATTTTGGCATGTTTCTCACACTCTTCTGCACAGGCATTACAGACATCGGCACATATTCGGCACAACGCTTCGCTGTATTTACTGCCTAGGCCCATTACCTCTGCCGCAGAACGGCAGATTGCCGCACATTCCATATCTAACTGGATACAGCGGGAAAGCATTTTTACATCTTCTTCTTTTAAACATTCGGTAGCGCAATGGCTACAAGCTACTGCACAGGCTACACAAGCCTGGATACAGTCCTGAAATTTTTGATGTGACATAATTTATTATTTTTAAAAGGTGAAACATTTATTTATTGTTATTGGCCAACAACCACTCCTGTAACTCTTTGATTTCTTTTTCCTGATCTTCGATAATTTTAGAAGCCATTGTTTTCATCTCTGCATGGGTTCCATAATCCAGTTCCATTTTGGACATTTCAATGGCACTTTGATGGTGTCCGGTCATTAGGATAGCAAAGTCATGGTCTATTCTTCCGTTTATAATTTGTAGATCTCCATTACGCCCCATCTTTTCCATGCCCACCATCATTTTGGTATCAAATTCTGGTACGCTCAAATGTGCAGCATGACCCTGCAAAAATGTGTTGAGCTGAGCAATTTCCTGGGTCTGTGCGGTGATCATCTTTTGTGCAATTGCTTTCATCGTAGCATCTGTACCATCTTTTAGTTCCGCATTAGCCATGTCAATTGCACCTTGATGATGCATTTTCATCATCATTGCAAAATCGTTATCAGGGTCTTTGGTCATCTGCATGGCATTCATCTTGTCCATCATCTGGTGCATGATGGTCATCATTTGGTTTTTGTCGTGCTCCTGAATGGTGATCTGGTTGTCGTCATCTTTACTGCATGCCTGTGCAAAAACCATTAGCAAGGCAAGAGATAATATTTTTAGTATGTTTTTCATAGTTGTAAGTATTAAATAAGACCGTTGCAAGGAAATTAATTATTTAAATATCTGAATATCAATATTTTATACTGATTTTTTCTTGCATTTTAATTTACTATTCTGTATCTTAGGTCATGAAAAACGAACAAAAACTGGGTTTTGCCGATTATATGGTTCAGAAAAGGAAGATCAAGCAAGAGTTTTTCGATCAGATCAACCTACTGATCGATTGGCGCCCGATTTCAAATATCATCAATAAGCATTATCAGAAAGGCGAAAGCGCCATTGGGCGTCCTTCGTACGAAGGCTTGGTTCTTTTTAAAATGACGCTTCTACAGACTTGGTACGGGCTAAGCGACTACGAAGTAGAAGACCGGGTAAACGACAGCATCTCCTTTGGTCGTTTCGTGGGCATCAGTTTGGACAGTCCGGTGCCGGACCATAGCGTAATCAGCCGCTTCAGGAGCGAACTGACAAAAAAGGGCGTTTATGAAAAGCTTTTCAAGGCAATGAACAAACAGCTCGAAAAGCACAAGATAATCGTTAAATCCGGGGCGATCGTAGATGCGAGTATCATAGACACGCCTCTGAAGCCCAAATGTAAAAC